>NZ_JPGM01000022.1:0-139083 GCF_000731655.1 Burkholderia sp. MSh2
GCACCACGCCGGCGGCGGCATCGAAGTGATTCGGGGTGGGCGGGCCGAAATGGTCGCCTATTGAGCAGGACGTAGACGACAACCAGAGAAGGGGGGCGGTCCGATGCCTCCAAAACAATGAAAAAGAAACTGATTGGATTTGCTATTGCATTGAGCGCGCTGGCCATGCCGCCGCTGTCGGACGCGGCCGATACCAACGGCACGAGCGGCACGATCAGCCTGGCGATCGGCGCACAAAAGCAGCTTGCGACGGGGCGCGAGCTGCAGCGGGTTGCTGTCGGCGATCCGGCGGTTGCCGACGTGCTGGTCGTGAAGGGCGGGCGCGGCGGCGTGCTGCTCGTCGCGAAGAGTGCAGGGACGACGAATGTGATGATCTGGGAACGCGGCCGTGACGAGCCGACCATCTACAACGTGAATGTCACGAACGGTGCGGCGCGCGCATTGCTCGACGGCACGACCCCGAACGTGAATACGTACGGCGGCGCGACGGTGATCGGCGGTGCGTCCGGGACGCTCGAGGGGCATCAGCGGGCGGTCCATGCGGCGAATACGCTCAGCGGCAAGGACGGGACGACCGTGGATGCATCGACGATTTCCGGCAAGAACGTCGTGCAGGTCGACGTGCGCGTCGTCGAATTCAGCCGCTCGGTGCTGAAGCAGGCCGGTCTCAACTTCTTCAAGCAGAGCAACGGTTTCTCGTTCGGCGCATTCGCGCCGACCGGGCTGACGTCGATTACCGGCAACCCCGGCGGCGCGCTGACGTACAACACGAACGTGCCGATTTCGTCGGCCTTCAACCTGGTCGTCAATTCGGTGTCGCGCGGGCTGTTCGCCGACCTGTCGATTCTCGAGGCGAACAATCTCGCCCGCGTGCTCGCCCAGCCGACGCTCGTCGCGTTGTCCGGCCAGAGTGCGAACTTCCTCGCGGGCGGCGAGATCCCGGTGCCGGTGCCGCAATCGCTGGGCACGATCTCGATCGACTGGAAGCCTTATGGCGTCGGGCTGACCGTCACGCCGACCGTGCTGAATCCGCGCCGGATCGCGTTGAAGGTCGCGCCCGAGTCGAGCCAGCTCGACTTCGTCCACTCGATCACGATCAACGGCGTGCAGGTGCCTGCGCTGACGACGCGGCGGGCGGACACGACGGTCGAACTCGGCGACGGCGAGAGCTTCGTGATCGGCGGCCTGATCGACCGCGAGACCACCTCCAACGTCAACAAGGTGCCGTTCCTGGGCGACCTGCCCATCATCGGCGCGTTCTTCAAGAATCTGAGTTACCAGCAGAACGACAAGGAGCTCGTGATCATCGTTACGCCGCATCTCGTCGCACCGATCGCGCAGGGCGCACCGCTGCCGGCGACGCCGGGCGAACTGTCCGAGCAGCGCGACGGGCCCGTGTGGCGTTCGTATCTGGGCGGCATCGCGTCGCCGGATGCCGGGCCGGGGTTCTCGAAATGAGCGCGCCGAATCGTTACGGGACAGCACAGGCCGTCGCGCGCGACGCGATGCCTTGCTTCATCGTGAGTATCCGAAATGAATGCGAGAACCTTTTCTTTGGCTGAGCCCGCCGTTACCGACTACTTCGTATGCGCGTCGTCACTGACGGAGCATGTGCAATGGCTGTCCCAGTCGCTGGTCTCGGTCGGCTCGGTCGAGGGGACGCGGCTCGACGGCGCGGCGCTGACGCAGCGCATCGGCGTATTGAATCCGGCCCTGGTATTCATCGATTTTTCGGGTGATTGCGCGGTGGCGAGCACGGTGGTCGCCGCCGTGCGCCAGTCGCACCCGGGCGTGCCGGTCGTCGCGCTGGGCTCGCTCGCGCAACCGGAGGGTGCGCTTGCCGCGCTGCGCGCGGGCGTGCGCGACTTCGTCGACTTTTCCGCATCTGCCGACGAGGCGCTGCGCATCACGCGCGTGTTGCTCGACAACGTCGGCGAGCCGGCGAACCGTCACGGCAAGGTCACTGCGTTGCTGGGTGCGCGCGCCGGGATGGGCGTGAGCACGCTGGCCGCGAACCTGTCGGTACTGATGCAGCGGCGAACCGCCGATCCCGCTCACGCGGCGGCGCTCCTCGATCTCGGGTTGCCGGCCGGCGACGGCGCGCTGTTCCTGAATACGCGCTGCGAATTCCATTTCGTCGAGGCCGTGCGCAACCTGCGCCGCATCGACCGCACGTTCGTGACGACTGCACTCGCGCGCCATGCGAGCGGCGTCGCCCTGACGACGTTGCCGCCGAACCTCGCCGATCTGCGCGAGGTGGCGACGGCGTCGTGCGCGGCGTTGCTGAACCGGTTGCGCGCGTTTTTCGATCACCAGATCGTCGATCTCGGCGGTTTCCCGAATCGGGAATTCGTCGCGCAGGTCGTGAATCTTGCCGACGAGGCCTGGCTCATCTGCGATCAGGGCGTGGCGTCGGTCGTGTCGGCGGTCGAGATGCTGGACGGCTTGCGCGAGGCGGGCGCCGCGACCGAGCGGATCAGGCTCGTCGTCAACCAGTTCGACGCCGAGCTCGGGCTGATGCCGGCGCAGATCGCCGAGCGGCTCGAACTGTCGCTGGTCGCGACGCTGCCGTCCCGACGCGTGTCGATCGGGCATGCGGCGAACCAGGGCAAGCTGATTGCAGAGGTCGCGGAACGCGATCCGTACGTGCGGGCGCTCGGGCCGCTGGTCGAGCGCCTCGCGGGTACTCCGACGCCGGGGCCGGCACCGCGGACTGCGGGCGGCCTCTCGGCACTCAGGCGAATCATTCAATCCTCTTCGAAGCGGTCGTAAGCGATGGCACACGACATTCAATTTGCCGACGGCGCAGCCCCGTTCTCGCAAACGCAACAGTTCCACGACATCAAGAATGCCGCGCACGAGCATCTGCTCACGCGGATCGAGGAACTGGGCGCCGAATTCGGCCGCTGGTCGCGGCAAGCGATCAACCAGTTCGTCGATCTCGAGATCGACAGCTTCGTGCGGCTGCGGCGGATCCCGCTCAACGAGAGCGAGGTGCGCGAGGTTGCCGAGGCGCTGACGAAGGAGCTCGCCGGATTCGGGCCGATCGAGGACCTGCTGGGCGACCCGCACGTCGAGGACATCCTGATCAACGGCTACAACGACATCTATGTGTCGCGGCACGGGATTCTGTCGAAACTGCCGATCCGTTTCACCGATAACGCCCATCTGCTGCGGATCGTGCGACGGATTCTCGCGCCGGTCGGCCGACGGCTCGACGAATCGAATCCGATGGTCGACGCGCGGCTGCCCGACGGCGGGCGCGTCAACGTGGTCATCGAGCCGCTGTCGATCGACGGGCCGGTCGTATCGATCCGGAAGTTCCGCAAGGACCCGCTGAAGCCCGAGGATCTGCTGGGCAACGGCACCTTCAACGAGGAAATCGGGCGGCTGCTCGAGGCCGCGGTCGAGGCGCGCTGCAACATCCTCGTGTCGGGCGGCACCAGCTCGGGCAAGACGTCGCTGCTGAATGCGCTTGCGTTCCACATCCCGTTGGCGGAACGCGTCGTGACGATCGAGGATACGGCCGAGCTGTCGCTGAATCACCCGCACGTCGTACGGCTCGAGAGCCGCCCCGGCGGCTTCGACGGCAGCGGTGTCGTGACGATTCGCGACCTGCTGCGCAACACGTTGCGGATGCGGCCGGACCGCATCATCGTCGGCGAAGTGCGCGGCGGCGAAGTGCTCGAAATGCTGCAGGCGATGAATACCGGCCACGACGGATCGATGGGCACCGTGCACGCGAGTTCGCCGCGCGAATGTCTGTACCGGCTCGAGATGCTTGCCGGCTTCGCCGGTTTCCAGGGCACCGAGGCAAGCCTGCGCCGGCAGATCGCCAACGCGATCGATTTCATCGTGCAGATCGGCCGGCTGTCCAACGGCCGCCGGCGGATCCTGTCGATCACCGAAGTCACCGGCATGTCGGACAACATCGTATCGACCCAGGAACTGTACCGCTACGAGGCGCGCGTCACGCCGGAGGGCGACGAGGTCGATCACTGGGAGTCGCTCGGCATTCATCCGCATTCGCCGAAGCTCGCGCGCTTCCGCAATACGCTCGTGGCGAGCGGCGGCGGGTTCGGCGCCAACTTCGGGCGGGGCGGAGGCTTCAATGTCTAGCGCCACCTTGCTGGCACTGATGTTCGCGCTGATCTGCGCGGCGGCCGGCTTGCTGTTGTGGCGCGGAAGCCAGGTTCGCGAGGGACGCGCGCATGCGCAACGGTTCTTCGACAGCCGGGTGGGACAGGGCGCGCGCGCCGCGGCGCCGGCCGGCGACGCGCGCAATGCGCGTGCCGCGGCGGCCGGTACGGCGAATGCGCAGGAGTCGCAGCAAGGGTTCGCGCGCTGGCGCGCGTCGGTGGGCGCCGCGTGGAAAGTGCTGTCCGATCGTGCCGGCCTCGATGAAATTCGCGCCGGCCTCGTGCTGGCGCTGGTCGTCATCGCACTGCTCGTGCTGTGGGCCGGCGTGGCCGGCGGCGTGCTTGCGGCCGCGGCCGCACTCGTGGGGGGCGGCGTGATCGTCGTGCTGTGGATCACGTCGCGCATCAGCCGGCGCCGCCTGAAGATCGTCCGGCAGTTGCCGTCGTTCCTCGACGGGATCGTGCGGCTGGTGACGCTTGGAAACAGCGTGCCGGCCGCGTTCCAGTCGGCGCTTCAGACGACCGAGATGCCGCTGCGCCGCTGTCTCGACGACGTGTCGCAGGGGCTGCGCTCCGGTGTCGAGATCGATCGCGCGATGCTGCACATCGCACACGCGTACCGGATCCGCGAATTCGAGCTGGTCGGCGCGGTGCTGCGCCTGTCGGTCCGTTACGGCGGGCGGGCGGACGTGATGCTCGACCGGATGTCGACGTTCATGCGCGACCTCGAGCAAGCCGAACGCGAGCTGTCCGCCATGTCGGCCGAGACCCGGCTGTCTGCATGGGTGCTCGCGCTGTTGCCGATCGCGGTCGGCAGCTTCGTCATCGCCACGAGTCCGCGCTATTTCACGGCGATGTGGAGCGACGATGCCGGCCGCCAACTGATCTATCTGGCATTCGGGTTGCAGGCGATGGGCGGCTTCTGGTTGTACCGGCTCGCGCGGTTGAGGTGAATCGATGGATGCAAACCGTTTAGGCGCACTTGCGCTGGTGCTCGGATCGGTCGGCGTGCTGCTGCTTGCCGCGCTGGCGATCGTGCGCGCCCTGCTTGTGCAACGTGCCGAACGCGCGCTGGTGAATGCGCTCGACCGCCGGACGGCGGCGATGGAAGCGGCGGCCGCGCGCGCCGGTTCGACCGAACCGGCGCGGGATGCCGCGCCCGCTGCGCCGCGCGTCCGTTTCGCCGGGCTGCGCGCGCGTTTCGAGAACGTCGGGATGCGGTGGCTCGAAACCGGCTTCAGCCGTTATCTGATCGCCGACGAGGATCGTCAACTGCTGGAGCAATGCGGCTTTGTCGACGTTCGTGCCAGGGCGCTGTTCGTCAGCGCGCGCATCGCGTGCGCGATCGTGCTGCCGCTGCTCGCGGTGCTGGTGCTGATCAGCCGTGGCCAGGAGGGGCGCTGGCTGCTCTGGATCTCCGTCGCGCTGGTCGCCGGCTACATGCTGCCGAAGATCTACGTGCGCCGGCGCGCCACCGCCCGCCGGCAGAGCATTGCGGCCGAATTGCCGCTGCTCGTCGACATGCTGCGGCTGTTGCAGGGGGTCGGCCTGTCGCTCGACCAGAGCATCCAGGTCGTCACGCACGATTTTCAGACCATGCTGCCCGTGCTGTCGTGGGAGCTGGGCGTTGCCCAGCGGCAGTTCGCGGCGGGACGCACGCGCGAACAATCGCTGCAACGCCTCACGAACAGTTTCGACAACGAGGATCTGCGCGCGATCGTGCGGCTGCTGATCCAGGTGGACAAACACGGCGGCGCGGTTCAGGAGCCGCTGAAACAGTTCGGCGATCGTCTGCGCGAAGGGCGTCGTGCGACGTTGCGCGAGCAGATCGGCCGCCTGACGGTGAAGATGACTGGCGTGATGATCATCACGCTGTTGCCGGCATTGTTGATCGTCACCGCGGGGCCCGGGATCATGACCGTGCTGTCCGCGCTTGCCGCGATTCAGCACTGACGCGGCCCGAAGGGAAGGAGCGATACGAGATGAAACGATTTGGCTGGATCGGCACGATCGCAGGCGCGACGGCGTTCACGTTGCTCGCCAGCGGGTGCTCGCTGTTCAAGGAGTCCGGGTACGGGATCGGTCCGCAGGCCGAACGCGGCGCGCTGATGCAGGCGGCTGCCGACAAGAACGCGCCGCCCGATACACCGGGCATGTATCTGGGCCTGATCGAGCGGATGCAGGGGCAGGGGCTGTATTTTGCGTCGCTGGCGCACATCGATCAGTACGAGAAGCAATATGGCGCATCGCCGGACACGATCCTGCTGCGCGCCGACGCATTGCGGGCGACCGGCCAGTACGACGAGGGCGTGGCCGCCTATACGAAGCTCCTGACGACGCCGCTTGCCGCGCGCGGCTATCGCGGGCTGGGCCTGACTGCCGGCGCGCGCGGCAATTTCGCACTCGCCGCGCAGCAGCTCGAGCAGGCGACGGTGCTGGCGCCGACCGATGCGGCGACGCTGTCCGATCTCGCGTATTCGAAGATGCGTGAAGGCGATCTGGCAGGCGCACGCGTGCCGCTGCTGAAGGCCGCGGAACTCGAGCAGAAGAATCCGAAAATCCTCAGCAACTTCGTGCTTTATCTGCTCGCGAGCGGGCATGGGAAGGAAGCGCGGCGGCTGATGGACGAGCAGAAGCTTTCGCCCGCGGTGCGCGGCGAGATTCAGGATGACGAGACGAAGGTCGCGGCCGCGATGCGCGCGAAGCAACTGGCAGCCGTACGCGTGCCCGGCAATGCGTCCGTGCCGTCGGTTGCGAGCAGCGACAATTTCGATCTTGCCGCGCCGCTGCTGCAGCGGTTCGCGCGATAACGACGCTATTCACGGAGACCATCATGTTTCACCTTTCCCCAATCCGCATGTGTGCCGCGTGCATCGCGTTCGCGCTTTGCTCGGGCGTCGCGCATGCGCAAGGCAAGCCGCCGGCGTCCGAAATCGATCATGCGACGAATGCGTGGCTCGACCTGCAGCGCTCGAATCGCGCGGCCGCCACGCCCCAGCCGATCGACGGCGCGGCCGGCACGTATGCCTACCAACGCTATCTCAATTCGTTCAAGGCGCCGATTCCGCAGTGGTACGGGACGATGTCGGGGTCGGGCGGCGGCGGCAGCGGCGGCGGAAGCGGCGGACAGTCCGGCGGCGACCTCGCACACTGACGGAGCAAGACGGTGACTACCCGACACGGCGGCGGTGCATTCCGCCTTGCGTCAAGGCAGCGGGGCACATTCTCGGTGATGGCAATCATCGCGCTGCTGATTGCCGTGACGACGCTTGGCGCCATTGGCGTCGGCAATCTCTTTTTCCAGCGTCGGGACATGCAACGGATTGCCGACATGGCCGCGCTCGCGGCCGTGCAGCGCATGGATGACGCCTGCGGGCAACCGACCATCACCGCGACCAACAACGCGCAGTCGAACGGGCTCAATACGGCGAACGGCGACACGATTGCCATCCAGTGCGGCCGCTGGGATACGGCGGTCAACGCGGCCCCCAGTTATTACGCTGCCGCGACCGCCGGGACCACGCAGTTGAACGCGGCCCGGGTGACCGTCTCGCGCCAGGTGCCGTTCTTCTTCGTCGGCCCGCTGCAAACGGTGTCCGCGGTATCGACCGCGCGCTCGACGAACATCGATACCTTCTCGGTCGGCGCAACGCTTGCCGCGCTGGGCGGCGTCGGCTGCGCCGGCGGGTCCGCGCCGACTTCCGGCAATCCGGGGCTCGTCAACGGGCTGATCGGTGCACTGCTCGGCGCCAACCTGAACCTGAACATCGGGTCGTATCAAGCGCTCGCCTGTACGAACGTGACCGTCGGCGACCTCGTCGTGGCGGCGGGCGTCGGCACGGTCGACCAGTTGCTCGCGCTGAAGCTCACGTTGCCGCAACTGGTGCAGCTGATGGTGAATGCGGCAACGCAGACGGCCGTCGCGAACGTGAACCTGCAGGCGAGCCTCGCCACGCTGCAGGCGATCCTGAATGCCAACATTCCGGGCACATCGATCGGCCTCGGCGGAGTGAACGGATTGCTGAACGTCGCGCTTGCAGACACGCAGGCGGCGGTCAACGCGCAAGTGGACCTGCTCGACCTGCTGCTCGTCGGGGCGGAGATCGCGGCAGCGGGCCAGCCGGCGATCACGGTCAATGTGCCGTCGCTGAATCTCGGCGGGCTGACGGGGACGCAGCTGCAGGTGCAGATCATCAGTCCGCCGGCGATCGGGATCGGCGAAGGCGGGATCGATCCGTCGACCGGAACCTGGCGAACCAAGGCTTCGACCGCCGCGGTGGGGGTGTATCTGAATGTCGACCTCGGCACGGCACAGTTGCCGCTGCTCGGCGCGTTGCTGAACGTGCTGAACGTGAATGTCGACGTCAACCTGCCGGTGTATCTGCAAGTCGGCACCGGCACCGCGACGTTGAATTCGACGCAATGCGCGTCGACGCAGGCGGCAAGCACGGTCGTCATTACCGCGCAACCGGGTGTGGCCAATCTGTGTATCGGCAAGCCGCCGCTCAATGCGTCCGGCCAGATCAGCCTGTCGTCGAATTACAGTTGTGCGTCGCCCGCGCAGATCATCAATGCCAACGTTCTCGGGCTTGCACAGTTGACTGTCTCCATGTCCAACATATCGGTTCAGGTGCAAGGTGCCGCCCAGTCGAATACGTTCAGCGGCGTGCCGGGACTCGATGCGGACTACTGGACGGTGAACTCGAATGCGCTCGGTTCGGCCCTCAGCTCGGCACTGACGCAACTCGCGGCCGCGAATATCAGCGTCAACCTCAGCTTGTTAGGCATCCCCGTCCTGACGGTCCCGGGGAATTTCGTGTCCACGTTGCTCACCTTCTTGAGCGGCCTGCTTGGTCCGCTCCTGTCGAGCCTGGACGCCGTCCTCGTTCCGCTGCTGAATCTCCTCGGCGTCCAGGTGGGCGCGGCGACGGTCCATCAGATCTCGCTCAGTTGCGGGGTTGCCCAAACGGTTTATTGAAGAAGATGAGAAATACGCCCGCAATCGAAGAGCTCGACCTGTACGTCTGGGAAGGCAAGGCGGACATCGTCGACCGCGTCGCCCGCTGCATGGCGAGCTTCGACGTCGAAGTGATTCGCGCCGACAATGCGGAGATCTCGCCCGAGCGCGCCGCATTGAGGCCGTCGCTGGCGATCATCAGCGTGACGATGATCGAGATCGGCGCGGCTTTCCTGCGCGACTGGCAGGCCAACATCGGCATGCCGGTCGTCTGGGTCGGCGCGGCGCGCGATCACGACGCGTCGCAGTATCCGCCCGAGTACTCGCACATCCTGCCGCTCGACTTCACGTGCGCCGAGCTGCGCGGCATGATCGGCAAGCTGGTCACGCAGCTGCGTGCGCACGCGGCCGAAACGTCGCAGCCGTCCGAACTCGTCGCGCATTCGGAATCGATGCAGGCGCTGCTGCACGAAGTCGATACGTTCGCCGACTGCGACACCAACGTACTGCTGCACGGCGAGACCGGCGTCGGCAAGGAGCGCATCGCGCAACTGCTGCACGAAAAGCACTCGCGTTACCGGCACGGCGAATTCGTGCCGGTGAACTGCGGCGCGATTCCCGACGGCCTGTTCGAATCGCTGTTCTTCGGCCACGCGAAAGGGTCGTTTACGGGCGCGGTTGTTGCGCATAAAGGGTATTTCGAGCAGGCGGGCGGCGGCACGCTGTTCCTCGACGAAGTCGGCGACCTGCCGCTGTACCAGCAGGTCAAGCTGCTGCGCGTGCTCGAGGACGGCGCGGTGCTGCGCGTCGGTGCGACGACGCCGGTCAAGGTCGATTTCCGCCTGGTCGCGGCCAGCAACAAGAAGCTGCCGCAACTCGTGAAGGACGGCCTGTTCCGCGCCGATCTCTATTACCGGCTCGCCGTGATCGAGCTGAGCATTCCGTCGCTGGAAGAGCGCGGCGCGGTCGACAAGATCGCGCTGTTCAAGTCGTTCGTCGCGCAGGTTGTCGGCGAGGACCGCCTCGCTCAGTTGTCCGATCTGCCGTACTGGTTGACGGATTCGGTCGCGGACAGCTATTTCCCCGGTAATGTGCGTGAGTTGCGCAACCTCGCCGAGCGCGTCGGGGTGACGGTGCGGCAGACGGGCGGGTGGGATGCGGCGCGGCTGCAGCGGCTGATTGCGCACGCGCGCAGCTCGGCGCAGCCGGTGCCGGTGGAGAGCGCGGCCGAGGTCTTCGTCGATCGCAGCAAGTGGGACATGAACGAGCGCAACCGCGTCATCGCGGCGCTCGACGCCAATGGCTGGCGGCGTCAGGACACGGCGCAGCAGCTCGGCATCAGCCGCAAGGTACTGTGGGAAAAAATGCGCAAGTATCAGATATTCGACGAGGAGCCCGAGACCCGCGAAAACGAGTAATTAATGAGATAAAATCGCGCTGAATTACAACGACTCGGGCGGGAATTGAACTTCATGAACCATATGACGGGGTTGGGAAGGGCGTGCATGTTGCTCGCCATGGTGGGAGGCATGCAAGGCGCATATGCGCAGAGCCTGGCGGACAGCGGTTCGCCGGCGGTACAGCAGGCGTCGGCGCCGGTCGCAGCGATTCCGGTGATCGATCCGCAGGCGCAGACGTCGATTCAGCCGCAGGCGGGCGACACGACGGGGCCGAGTACGGTGGACGACCTGCAGCGCCAGATCCAGGCGCGCTCGCTGACGGAGATGCGCACGAGCTACAACGGCAGCTATGGCGCGAGCCTGCTGTTCAACGTAAAGGACGGGGCATACTTCATCGCGCTGTTCCAGCAAAAGGCATTCTGGCGCGTGATCAAGACTTTCGACGAAACGCGTGCGGAAGCGATCTATCGCGATTTCTCGCGCCAGGCGGAGCGGCTGGCCGTGAACGAACTGCGGGCGGCAAAGCTGGAATCGCAGAAGGCGCAGATGGACAAGCAGATCGAAGTCACGCAGGATCGCGCGCGGCGCCTGCAGGCCGATATCTCGATCGCACGCCAGCAGCAGGCGGCGGTCACGGATCGCCAGAAGAGCGTACGCGGCGAGACGGCCGCCCTGCAGGCGCAACAGGCCGAGCTTCAGTCGCAACTGCGGGCGTTGCAGCAGCAGGTGCGTTCGCTGCAGCGCGAGGCCGACGCCGGCCTGCCGACGACGGCGCGCTGAGCTGAAACGATCGGCGGTGCGGCGACATGCCGCGCCGGCCGGCCAAGTAAAAAGGGCAAGCCGGTTGGCTTGCCCTTTTGTTTTACTGGCCGTCCGGCACGATTCGCCGGCGGCGCGTGACGATGACCGGCCCGTTGCCGCTGCGGGAATCCGACGGCGATGCGTGGCCGGATGCGTCGCCGCTGTCGCGCGGCGCGCCGTAGTTTTCGCGCGGTTCGCGGGGCTCGCGCGGTGCGCCGTAGCCTTCGCGCGGCTCGCGGGAGCCGTAGCCCTCGCGCGGTTCGCGTGAGCCATAGCCTTCACGCGGCTCGCGGGAGCCGTAGCCGCCGCCGTCGCCGCGCGATTCGCGCGGGCCGCCGTGCGAGCCGTACGGGCTGTGGCCGCCGCCTTCACGGCCGCCGGGGCGCCCGCCGGTGCGCGGGCCGCGGGGGCCGCCGCCGCCCGGGCGCGAGCCGCCGGTGTCGAGCTGGATCGTGGAAATGGCGCGTTTGTAGATGCCTTGCAGACCCACAGGGGTGCGCAGCATCACCAGGTACTGGTCGAACGACTCGATACATCCCGTCAGACGAATGCCGTTGACGAGATAGATTTCAACGCGCTTGCGTTCCTTGCGCGCCGAATTGATGAAGTCGTTTTGCGGATGGGATTCTGCGGGATTGGCCATTGAGGTGCGGCAGGAGCCTGCGTCAGAGAATATGTTGTGCGTGTGTGTGGCGTGTTCGTCCACAAGGTGTTTGGCGGGATTTTACCCTGTTCGATCGGGAAGCGCGCAGTCACGATTGTGTCGAACCGTAACCCACTATAGACGGTTCGGCGCATTTTCGCGATTAGACCGAATGACAGGCGTGCATTCGTTACGCTGCGTTACGACTCATGCAACGCTGCATCGCGTTGGTGCACGAGCGGCAACCAAGGAGACGACTGACGGGCGGCCTGTCGGGGATCCGGGACATGAACGACAGGCGGCGAGCCGGGTGGGGCGGGCGGCATGTCGACCCGGCGACCGGTGCCGGCCGCCCGGTTGCTGCGATTCACGCGGGCGCCGCAACCGGCCATGAAGGCGGCCGCGACGACGGCATCGATGGAGCCCGACGCCGATCCTGCCGGCAGGCATCAGAACGAGTAGTCGGGGTTCTTCGGATCGAATGCGGTGTCGTCGAGCGTCGCCGGCGCAATCTTCTCGATGACGATCCGCTCGAAGATCCTGCCGTCGTTGTCGTAGGATTCGACGGTCCGGAAATAGGGGGCGTGCAGGTCGAGACCGAGGACTTCCTTCTTCGCGTAGAACTGCGGCCGGCCGCTCGGCGTTTCGTAGGTGAGCGCGACGACGCGCACGCCGCCGACGGTCCGGGCCTCCACGTCGGTCGGCCGCTGCACGCCGGCATCCAGGTATTTCTTCCCTTCGGTCAGGTACAGGTTCGTGATGAACTCGGTACCCAGATCCTTCACCTGGTGATTCGACTGGGCGCGCGCGAGTGCGCCGTCGATCGCCGTCCACAGCGGAATCTTGCCGAGCAGGCCGCCCAGATGGCCGTACATCTCGTCCTTGCGCTGCGTCGAGTCGTAGATGGTTTCCTGTCCGGCATGCGCTCCGCCCGGCAGCCATTTCGCATAGACGCGCAGCGGCTCGCGCGTGGTCTTCACGAGCATGCGGTCGGGCGTATCGGACCATTTCCCGCTGATGCGCTCCTGGCGCACCATCGTGAACTGGTAGGACGGATAGCCGTTCGGACCGTTCCGGATATACAGCGGCACGGCGAGCGGATCGAGCGCCCTGAAGAGCGCCGTGAGCGTCGCGTCGTCGAGCTGAGCGAGCGTGCCGCGTTGCGCGGCCGCGCGCAGCCAGCGCGCCTGCTGCGCGACCGGGTCGCGCACGACCCTCGCGAGTTCCGCCGGCAGCGCGACGCCCGGCGGCGTGCTTGCGGCATCGGCCGTTTCCTGGGCATGCGGGCCGGCCTGGACGAGCGCCAGCAGGCATGCGACTGCCGCGACGGCGGCATGCCGTGCGAGGCGCTTGCTTCCTTCGTTCATCGACGGCGTCTCCCGGAGCGATGGATCGTTCAGCCCTGCTTCGCGGCCTTGATTTTGGCGAGCTCCTCGTCGCGCAGCGCGCGGCGCAGGATCTTGCCGACGTTCGTCTGCGGCAGGGCGTCGCGAAACTCGACGAATTTCGGCATCTTGTAGCCGGTGAGGTTCTTGCGGCAGTGCGCGAGCACGTCGTCGACCGTCAGCGACGGGTCGCGACGCACCACGAACACCTTGATCCGTTCGCCCTGCACCTCGTCCGGAATGCCGATCGCCGCGGCTTCGCTGATGCCCGGATGCATCACGAGCACTTCCTCGATCTCGTTCGGATACACGTTGAAGCCGGACACGAGGATCATGTCCTTCTTGCGGTCGATCAGGCGGATGAAGCCGCGCTCGTCCATCACGCCGATGTCGCCGGTGCCGAGCCAGCCGTCGGCGTCGATCACCTTGGCCGTCTCGTCGGGGCGCTGCCAGTAGCCGCGCATCACCTGCGGACCGTGCACGCACAGCTCGCCCGGCTCGCCGATGGCGGCCCAGGTGCCGTCCTCGCGGCGAAAGCGCACGACGGTGGACGGGGCGGGCAGGCCGACCGAACCGCTGAACGCGGCCATGTCGTTCAGGTCCACGGGGTTCATCGTGACGATCGGCGAGCATTCGGTCAGGCCGTAGCCTTCGACGACCGGCCGGCCCGTCACCTGCTGGAAGCGCTCCGCGACCGCGCGCTGCATCGCCATCCCGCCCGCCATCGCGAGCTTCAGCTTCGAGAAATCCCGGTTGCGGAATTCCTCGTTGTCGAGGAACGCGTTGTACAGCGTGTTGATGCCGGTGATGCCCGTGAATGTCTCATTGCGGATGATCTTCATCACCATCTTCATGTCGCGCGGGTTCGCGATCAGGATGTTGCGCCCGCCGAGTCCCATGAAGATGAACGCGTTCACCGTCAGCGAATAGATGTGATACAGCGGTAGCGGCGTGAGCACGGTCTCGACGTCGCCCGACACCTGGTCGGCGATCCATGCCTTCGCCTGCAGCAGGTTCGCGATCAGGTTGCCGTGTGTGAGCATCGCGCCCTTCGCGACGCCGGTCGTGCCGCCCGTGTACTGCAGGAACGCGAGATCGTCGCGCGTCGGCTGCACCGGCCGGAGCGTGCCGCGCGCGCCGAGCGCGAGGGCCGAACGCAGCCGGGTGGCCTGCGGCAGGTGGTAGGCCGGCACGAGTTTCTTCACGTGCTTCAGCACGAAATTGATCAGTCGTCCTTTCGCATTGAAGCCGTCGGCGAGCAGGTCGCCGAGCGCGGTGACGACGATGTGCTTCACCTGCGTTTCCGGCAGCGCGTCCTGCAGCGTACGCGCGAAGTTCTCGAACACGACGATCGTCTGCGCGCCGCTGTCCTTCAGCTGGTGCTTGAGTTCGCGTGCGGTGTAGAGCGGATTGACGTTGACGACGATCGCGCCGGCCTTCAGCGTGCCGAACAGCGCGACCGGGTACTGGAACGTGTTCGGCAGCATGATCGCGACGCGGTCGCCGGGTTTCACGCCGAGGCTTTGCAGGTACGACGCGAATGCGTCGACCTTGTGCGCGAGCGAGCGATAGGTCATCGAAGCGCCTGCGCTCACGTAGGCGACACGGTCGGCGAAGCGCGTCGTGCATTCGTCGAAGAACTGGACGAGCGACGCGTATTGCGTGACGTCGATGTCGTGCGGAACGCCGGGCGGGTAGGACGCGTACCAGATGCCGTCGGTATTCGGCGGAACCTGGGCCGCTGCGGTTGCTGCGGAAGATGACATGACATGTCTCCGGTCTTGGGCTCTCGGCGAGGGCGGGCGTTGCGCGCCTGCCCGCGCCTCGTGGCTGCACGGTCGACCGGCGCGGGCGCCTCGACGCCCTGCCTGACCGCGCGTTTCAATCAAATCGTGAACGGAAAGCTGCGCGTGGCCTCGCGCGCTCAGTTCGTGGAATGCAGTGTCGCCGTATCGGCGATGGCCGCGCCCGACGACGGCAGCCCGAGCGCTTCGCTTGCCCCTGCGTCGTCCAGCACCGCCGCGAAGATCGACAGTTGCGCGCTGTCGGGCATCGGCGCCTTCAGCGCGGCGACGATCAGCGACGACAGCCGCGCGATCATCTGCACGTCGTTCATCGTACGGCCTTGCGAGAACTCGTCGATCAGGCTTTCGGTTTCGGCGCCGGCGAGCGCGCCGGACAATGCGCCGATCGCGAAATGCAGCCGCCAGCCGAGCTCCGTGCGCGGCAGGTGCGGCAACGCGCGCTGGAATGCATCGAAGAAGCGGCCTGCCACGCTGGCATAGTGCGCGGTCAGGAAGTTGCGCACGAACGGCGACGGATCGGTGTACGCGCGGCCGATCAGCCGCAGGAATCCGGGGCCGCCGCGTTCCGGGTTGCGCGACGCCTTCAGCGCCGGAATGAACATCGCGCCGAGCACGTGCTCGCAGGTGATGTGCGTGCCGAGCTGCGCATCGAAGCGGTCGAGGATGCCGAGGCGCTCCTGGTTGAGCTGATCGAGACGGCGCGACAGCATCGCGTGGATCAGCGCCTCCTTGCTGCCGAAGTGATAGTTGACGGCGGCGAGGTTGACCGCCGCGCGCGAGGTGATCTGGCGCATCGACATCGCCTCGAAGCCATGCTCGATGAACAGATCCTCGGCCGCATCGAGGATGCGCGCCTTCGTCCCGCCGGTCTGCCGAGTGCCGGATGACCGCGCCCCGGACGGTCGTCCCGTGGATGGACGTCCCTCCTGACTTACTGCCATGTTCCGCCTCCCATGCCGGTTGCCCGGCCGCGAACAGGTGATTTGATTGTCCGATTCAAACAGTCGTTTTTATTAAGATAAAAAATCGCGGGCGGGGCGGGCAAGCGGGGAATCTGGACAAATTCCTCTAGTTCGATGTGCGGATGCGGAAACTATCGCGCGTGGCCCCGCAGGGCGGGGCACGCACGATGATGCGATGCGGCAATGCGCGGGCTCAGCCGACCGTGCTACGCGTATTGACCGATTGCGTCATGTCGATGCCGCGCCGCTCGCGGCTGAACAGGATCAGCACGGCGATCGCGACGGCGACGATGCCGGCCACGAGCGCGAGCGCGAAGCTGTAATTGTTGTTGTGCGATACGGCGAGCGAGGCCTGCATCGTCGCGTTGCCCGATGCGAGCAGGTTGCCGAGCTGATAGACGACGCCGGGAAAAGTCGCGCGGATTTCGTCGGGCGAGATCTCGTTCAGGTGCACGGGGATCACGCCCCATGCGCCCTGTACCGAGATCTGCATCAGGAACGCTCCCGCGGCGAGCGCAACCGGGCCGCTCGAGAACGCCCAGAGCGGCAGCACCGGCAGCGCGATCAGCGCGGCGATGAAGATCGCGCGACGCCGGCCGATCCGCTCCGAAATCGCGCCGAACGACAGGCCGCCGACGATCGCGCCGAGGTTCAGCACGATCGTGATCCACGACACGGTATGCGGATCGAAGTGATGCTGTTCGCGCAGGAACGTCGGATAGAGATCCTGCGTGCCGTGCGAGAAGAAATTGAACGCGGTCATCAGCACGATCGCGTAGATCGTGAGCTTCCAGTTCTGCTGCAGCGTGGTTCCGAGGCTCGGACGCGGACGCTTTTCCATCTGCTTCCACGCCGGCGATTCGGGCACGTGCGAGCGCACGTACAGCACGAGCAGCGCAGGCAGCACGCCGACCATGAACATCCCGCGCCAGCCGATGTACTGGTAGAACAGGCCGAACACGACGGACGCGAGCAGGTATCCGCTCGGATAGCCGGCCTGCAGGAGCCCCGACACGACGCCGCGCGCATGGGTCGGCACGGTTTCCATCGTCAGCGCGGAGCCGACGCCCCATTCGCCGCCCATCGCGATGCCGAACAGCGCACGCAACACGAGCAGCGCGGTCAGGCTCGGTGCGAAACCCGACGCGAGTTCGAGCAGCGAATAGCAGGCGATGTTGACCATCAGCGTCGGGCGGCGGCCGAAGCGGTCGGCGAGCCGGCCGAAGATCAGCGCGCCGAGCGGGCGCATCGCGAGCGTCAGCGTGAGCGCGAACGCGACGGTGGGGATCGTCGACCCGAATTCGGCGGCGATGTCCTTCAAGACGAAAACCATCAGGAAAAAATCGAACGCATCGAGCGTCCAGCCCAGGTAGGCGGCGATCGTGACGTTGCGTTGCTCGCGTGTCCAGCTCATGTCCGAGGTCTCCTCGTTGGCTTGCGCGCTCGCGATGTGCATGCGGATACCGGCCCGGCTTGCGCGCGGTGCGGGGGGCATTGATCGAGTGTAGGCCGCGGTACAGGACGATGTGGGGCGCGATAACGTCGAATCGGGAATAATCCCTAGGAAATGTGCTGTTGCGAAAATGGAAACGGTGCCGCGCGAGCGGAATGACAGGTATCTGTATCATTCCGGAAGGCGATTCGTATTGTTTGGTCGCTCGCCCGGCGCGCCTCGCCACCGACTCAGGAGTCCAGATGATCGAACCTTCCGCCGCCGCGTTGCCGGTGCTCGAGACGGCCCGGCTGTGGCTGCGTCCGCGCGTGCTCGCCGATCTCGATGCGTGCATCGCGATGGATCGCGATCCCGAGGTCACCCGGCACATCGCGGGTCCGTGGAACGATCCCGTCGAGCATCGGCGTTTCGTCGTGCACCGGATCACGCGCGATTACCCGCCGGGCCTCGGCTACTGGTCGATCTTCGAGAAGGCCGCGCCCGATGCGTTCATCGGCTGGATTCTGCTGATTCCCGATTACGCCGGCGGCGCGCGTGACGTCGAGATCGGCTGGCGGCTGGTGCGCGCGACCTGGGGGCGCGGCTTCGCGAGCGAGGCGGCGGCGGCGGTCGTGCGCCACGCGTTCGACACCGTGCGCCTGCCGCGCGTGATCGCCGATATCGCGGAGGCCAACAGCGGTTCGCTGAACGTCGCGCGCAAGCTCGGCATGCGCCGCGTGAGCGTCGTGCACGACGGCATCCCTTACATCCGGCATCGTCTCGAGCGCAACGATCTGCGTACGTAGCGCCGCATGCCGCGCGCGGGGTTGTCAGAGATCGTCAATCGAACGTGTACGAGGTCAATACGTCTTAACGATTCGTGCGATCAGGAGTATCGTTGCCGGAATTTCGCAACATGGGGTACGACCATGGCACTGGGCAACGACGTTCATCTCATTCCCGTCCGGCTGGACGCGCTGCGTCCGACGCAGATGACGGTGGGTTACCGTGAAGTCAAGGCGAAGCGCAAGCACTGGAAGGCGCTCAACAAGCGCGCGCGCAAGGCCGCGATCGAATCGCACTGGTTCCCGGCCGTCCTCGGCCCGGACGGGCTGCACTACATCACCGATCACCACCATCTCGGCCTTGCGTTGATCGAGGAAGGCGAGTCGCGCGTCAACGCGATGCTGCTGAAGGACCTGTCGTGGCTCGACGACACGATCTTCTGGCGGATGATGGAACACAACCAGTGGGTGCATCCGTTCGGCCCGGACGGGTCGCGGCGCGACTATGCGCATTTGCCCAAGGCGCTGACGGCGCTCGAGGACGACCCGTACCGCAGCCTTGCCGGCGAGCTGCGCACGGCGGGCGGCTATGCGAAGGACGCGACGCCGTTCAGCGAATTCCTGTGGGCCGACTACCTGCGCCAGCACGTGTCGCTCGACCAGATCCGCAAGAACTTCGCGAAGGCGCTCGATATCGCACTGCATCGCGCGCACGAACAGGACGCACGCTATCTGCCCGGCTGGTCGGGCGTCATCGCCGTCAAACCCTGACCGCCGCCCGGCGCCGACCGCCTCATGACGACCGCTCCGATCCGCCCCGATGCCGGCCCGCAGCATGCCGACCATTTTTCCGTGCGCGACGCGGCGTCGTCGCCGCCGCCGCCTTCGCGGCGCCTCGGCCTCGATGCGCTGGCCGGCCTGTCGATCGCCGGCCTGCTGATACCCGAGGCGGTCGCGTATGCGGGGCTGGCCAACCTGCCGCCGCAGGCCGGTCTCATCGCGCTGCTGGCGGGGCTGGTCGTCTATGCGTGCACCGGCAGCAGCCGCTTCGCGATCGTGTCGTCGACGTCGTCGTCGGCCGCCGTGCTCGCGGCGACCGTACTCGCGGAGTCGGGCATGGCGCTCGCCGCGCAGCTCGCTCTCGCGGCGGCGCTTGTCGCGATGACCGGCGTGCTGTTCATCCTGGCGGGCGCGGCGCGGCTCGGCGGCATGTCGGACTTCGTCGCGCGGCCGGTGCTGCGGGGCTTCACATTCGGTCTCGCGCTGACGATCGTCATCAAGCAGTTGCCGAAGATTCTCGCGATTTCGGTGGCGCATAGCGATGCGCCGCATGTCGCGCTCGACCTGATCACCGGCGCGCCGCATGCGAACCTCGCGAGCGTGGCGCTCGGCGCGACCGCGCTGGCGTTGCTGTTCGTGCTCGGGCGGCGCTCGCGCGTGCCCGCGACGCTCGTCGTGATCGTGCTGTCGATCGCGGCCGGCTACGCGATCGACTGGCAGCGGTACGGCATCGCTGTCGTCGGCCATATCGACTTCCGGCACATCGAGTTCGGCCTGCCGAACCTCGACCGCAACGGGTGGATGCAGACGGTCGAGCTGGCGTTTGCCCTGATGCTGATCCTGTATGCGGAATCGTATGGATCGATCCGCAATTTCGCGCTGAAGCATGGCGACAGCGTGTCGCCGAACCGCGACCTCGTCGCGCTCGGCTGCGCGAATCTCGTGTCCGGCCTGCTGCACGGGATGCCCGTCGGCGCCGGCTATTCGGCCACCTCGGCGAACGAGGCGGCCGGCGCGCAGTCGCGCTTTGCCGGCCTGTGGGCGGCGGGCGTGGTCGCGCTGATCGTCTGGCTGCTGCTGCCGCAGCTCGCGCGCACGCCGGAGCCGGTGCTCGCGGCGATCGTGATCTTCGCGGTCAGCCACTCGCTGCATCCGTCCGTATTCCGGCCTTACTGGGCCTGGCATCGCGACCGGCTCGTCGTGCTTGCCGCGCTGCTCGCGGTGCTCGTGCTCGGCGTGCTGCACGGCCTGCTCGCAGCCATCGGCGTGAGCCTGCTGCTGACGCTGCGCAAGCTTTCCGAGCCGAATGTCAGCGTGCTGGGCAGGCTGCGCGACAGTCACGATTTCGTCGACGTCGCGAGCCATGCCGATGCGAAGCCGGTGCCGGGCGTACTGATCGTGCGGCCCGAGGCGCAGCTGTTCTTCGCGAACGCGGACCGGATGCTGAACCGCGTGCGTGCGCTGATGGCCGCCGCGCCGGACACGCGCACCGTGATGCTGAGTCTCGAGGAAACGCCCGACGTCGACGGCACGACGATCGAATCGCTGCGCACGTTCGCGGCGGAGTGCACGGCGCGCGGGCTGCGGCTCGCGATCGTGCGGCTCAAGGTGCATGCGCTGCATGCGCTGCGCCGCGCGGCGGACGATACGCTGCGCGACGATGCGATGTCCGAGCTGAGCGTCGACGAGAGCCTGCAACTGCTGCAGGCGGGCGTCCCGCCGAACGGCAGCGGCGGAACGCCCGCCGCGTGACACGCTGGCGCGCCGGCGCGGCTTGCCACGATGCCGCGGCTTCGGCGGCGCGATCGATCAGGTCCCCGACTTCGGCCGCCGTCGGGGCATAGGCGCCAGTGTGCGCACAGGCGACCGCCGCACACGCGGCCGAATCGCGCCGATGCGCGGCGGTGCCCGACGCGCGCGGCAATGCGCGCCGCGGCAGCGCCGGGTTACGCGGCGGTGGGTGCGATCAGCGCGGCGTGCTCCAGCCCTTGTAGCCCTTCACGTTGTCGCGCGTGATGAGCGTCGGCTCGATCAGGATCATCGGGTTGGCCGGCTTCTGGCCGTTCATGATCCCGTAGCCGACGTTGACGGCCTGCTGCGCCATCGCCCACGGGTCCTGGCTCGACGATGCCTGCACCAGCGTGTTGCTCTTGAGCGCCACCTCGATATCGGGCGCGCCGTCCACCGACGTGATCACGATGCCCGGACGGTTCAGCTGTTTCGCGGCGAGATCGCTGCCGATCGCCTGCGGGTCGTTGATCGTGAAGACCGCATCGAGTTTCGGGAAGCGCGTCAGGTAACCCTGCATCGCGTTCATTCCGCCTTCGCGCGAGCCCTTGCCGTCCTGGTCGCTCGACAGCAGCTTGATGCCCGCATTTTTCCCGAGCACGGTCTTGCAGCCGTTGACGCGATCGATCACGGCCGATACCTGCGGGCCGTTCTCGATGATCACGTTGCCCTTGCCGTTGAGTTTCTTCGCGATGTAGTCGCACGCCAGCTCGCCGGCCTTCACGTTGTTGGTCTGCACGGTGGCGTTGGCGCCGGCCGCCGCGACGTCGACCGCGACGACGGTGATGCCGGCCGCCTGCGCTTTCCTGACCGCCGGCTCGATCGCTTTCGGGTCGGTCGCGTTGAGCAGGATCATGTCGACATGCGCGGAGATGAAGTTGTCGATCTGCGTGAACTGCTTGTTCAGGTCGTAGTCGGCCGACACGGCCGTGACTTTCGCGTTCGGATTGATCTGCCTGGCGCGCGCTTCGGCGCCCTTGACGATCGTGACGAAGTACGGGTTGCCGAGCGACCCGACCGTGACGCCGATCGATTTGAGCGGCTTGTCGGCCGCGTGCGCGGCGCAAGTCCCGAAGGCGAGCGCGCAGGCGACGGCGCTCAGGGCGGCTTTGTGCTTGAACATGTTGTGGTGTCTCCGTGAGGTAGGTATATGAACGGGCGCGGGCGAGCCTGCCTGCGCCGCGAGGCGAATGGGCGAGCGGGGTGTCAGGTTCGCGCCGAATCGCGCTGGCGATAGCGATCGAGCGCGACGGCGCCGATGATCACGAGCCCCTTGATGATGTATTGCCAGATGTCGGACACGCCGAGCAGCACGAGCCCGTTCGTCAGTACCGCGATGATCAGCGCGCCGATCAGGGTGCCGACGATCGAGCCGACGCCGCCGACGAAGCTCGTGCCGCCGAGAATCACCGCGGCGATCGCGTCGAGTTCGTAGGACTGGCCGAGCTGCAGGCCGTTGGCCGCATAGAGCCGGGCGGCCGACATCACCGCGCCGAGGCCGGCGAGCAGGCCCGATGCCGCGTACACGAACATCTGGATCCCGCGCACGTTGATGCCCGACAGGCGGGCGGCTTCCGGGTTGCCGCCGACCGAATAGATCCGCATCCCGAGCACCGTGCGGCGCAGGATGAACCACGAGATCGCGATCACCGCGCACGCGATCACGACGAGCCACGGCACGCCGAGGATCGTGCCGTTGCCGATGAACGCGAACGGCAGTTGCGGATTGAACACGGTCGTGTCGTTGCCAATCAGTCGTGCGACGCCGCGTACGGCCGTCATCGCGCCGAGCGTGACGATGAACGGCGGCAGGCGCAGGAACGAGATCAGGCCGCCGTTGATCGCGCCGAACGCGAGGCCCACGACGAGCGCGAACGGCACGCCGAGCCAGCCCCAGCCGGGGATGGTCGACGCGAGGAGTGCCGCGACGGCCGCGGCGGCCAGCACCGAGCCGACCGACAGGTCGATGCCGCCCGTCAGGATCACGAAGGTCATGCCGGCGGCGAGCACGATGTTGATCGATGCCTGCTGCGTGACGATCGACAGGTTCTGCAGCGTGAAGAAGCCGTCGGTCAGAAAGCCGAAGCCGACGCACAGGGCCAGCAGCACCGGCAGCATGCCGGCGGTGCGGATCAGCGACTGCATGCGGGCGCGATGATCGGTGGCGCGCAACTGAGGAGTACGATCGCCCACCGGATGGGCCGTCGCGGACGCGAGGTTCCGCTGCTTGGTCGGGTTGATCATTTCGCTAACCTGAAGGTAGAGGGGAATGAAAGAGCGGCGCTCAGTGCGCGTCGGCAAGTTCGGCCTGCGAGCCGGTTGCGAGCGCGATGATCGCTTCCTGCGTGATGGGCGTGTGCGTGTGACCGCCGAGCTCGCCCGCGATCTCGCCTTCGCGCATCACGAGCACGCGGTCGGCAACGCCGATGATCTCCGGCAGTTCGCTCGAGATCACGATCACGCCCACGCCGGCGCGGGCCAGCTCGTTGATGATCCGGTAGATCTCGGATTTCGCGCCGATGTCGACGCCGCGCGTCGGTTCGTCGAGGATCAGCACGCGCGGCTTCGTCTCGAGCAGGCGCGACAGCAGCACTTTCTGCTGGTTGCCGCCCGACAGTGCGCCGACGTTGACGTTCGCGTGGGGGACGCGGATCGACAGCGAGGCGATCGCGTCGCGCGCGCGTTCGGCGCCGCGCGCGAGATCGAGTGCGCCGAGCCGTGCATCGCGGTTGCAGACCGAGATGTTGATGTTGTCGCGCACGCTCATGTCGAGGAACAGGCCCTGGCGCTTGCGGTCCTCGGTCAGGTAGACGAGGCCCGCGTCGATCGCGTCGCGCGGCGAATGCGCGCCGAACGTGCGCTCGCCGATCTTCACGTCGCCGCGCACGCGCGGTTCGGCGCCGAAGATCAGCCGCGCGAGTTCGGTGCGGCCCGCGCCGACCAGCCCGGCGATGCCGAGCACCTCGCCGGCATGCAGGTCGAGGCTGCAGCCGCGCACGCGCGCGCCGTCCGCGACGTCGCGGACCGACAACAGCAGGTGGCCGGGGTCGTACGCCGCGTGTTCCTTCTTGTAGAAGCCGGAGATGTCGCGGCCGACCATCATCGAGACGAGACGCTCGGCCGACAGCGACGCGCGTTCGAGCGTGCCGACGTAGGCGCCGTCGCGCAGCACCGACACGCGGTCGGACAGTTCGTAGATCTCCGCCATCCGGTGGCTGATGTAGATGATCGCGAGACCTTCCTCGCGCAACTGGCGGATCAGGCGGAACAGGTGCTCGGTCTCGCGCGACGACAGCGGCGTGGTCGGCTCGTCCATCACGAGAATGCGCGCGCGGGTGTGCACGGCGCGTGCGATCTCGACGAGCTGCTGCTCCGCGATCGACAGCGTGTCGACGAGCGTGTCGGGCCCGAACGATGCGCCCAGGCGCGCGAGCACATCTTGGCAGCCGCGCGCCATTGCCGCGCGGTCGATGGCGCCCCAGCGCCGGTTGCCGCGCCGCAGTTCGCGGCCGATGTAGATGTTCTCCGCGACCGTCAGGTTCGGCGACAGGCACAGCTCCTGATAGATCACCGCGACGCCGGCGTCGCGCGCGGCGAGCGGGCCGTCGACGTCGATGCGCTGGCCGTCGATCAGGATCTCGCCGCCGGCGTCGGCGCGGTACGCGCCCGACAGGATCTTCATCAGCGTCGATTTGCCCGCGCCGTTCTCGCCCATCAGCGAATGGATCTCGCCGGGATAGACGGTCAGGCTGACGTTGTCGAGCGCGCGCACGGCCGGGAACGTCTTGCTGATCCCGCGCATTTCGAGCAATGGGCGAGGCGACTCAGATCGCGACATGGTTGACCTCCTGCGAGTCGGTGCGGGCGCCCTTGAGGATGCCGGCCCGCGGGGAGAAGTTGAAATACATCGGCAGCGTGGCGGCCCCGATCGCGCCTGCGTCGGCGCCGAACGTGCCGCGCACGAGCGTCGGCGTGCCGCGCGCTTCGGGCGCGGTGGCAACCAGCGCCGAGCGCAGGCGCGTCGAGACCGCGTCCAGCAGGCCGGCGTCGGTATCGGCGTCGAGCACCACCACCGGCGCGTCGACCACGCACAGCACCGCGCGCAACGCCGGCGCGAGCGCATCGACGCAGTCGTCGATCCATTCGTCGACGGCCGGCAGCCCGCGGGCGATGCAGGTTTCGAGATCGGCGCGGTTCTCGACCGTCTCGCCGTGATGGCGCAAATGGCGCACGAGCGCATGCAGAGACGCGCGCGCGAGCAGGATGTCCCACGGGCCGCGCGGCGGCGGTGCGGATGCGAGCCGGCTGGGCGGGACGGGAATCACCGCGACGTCGCCCGCATTGCCGGTCACGCCGCGCAGGCAGTCGCCGTCGATCGCGATGCCGCCGCCGATCGCCGGCCCGATGAACAGGTAGACGAAGTCGTCGCACTGCCGGCCGTATCCGTAGAACAGTTCGGCGATCGCGGCCGCGTTGCCGTCGTTTTCGCCGAATACGGGCAGCGACAGCGTGCGACCGAGGTCGGCTGCGAAATCGACGTCTTCCCACGCGCGGAACGTGTCGGGCGCGAGGCCGAGTTCGCGCATCCATGCGCCGAGGTTGTAGGGCTGGGCGACGCCGATGCCGGTCAGGCGGGCGCGTTCGTGGTCGGGGAGCAGGGCCTGCATCGCGTCGATGTCGTGACGGACGATCTCGAGCACCTCGGCAGGCGGCGGCAGCAGCGTATCGTGCGAGCGGCGGCCGAGCACGTCGCCGGCGAAATTGACGAGCGCCGTCTCGATGCGCATCCGGTCGAGATGGACGCCGATGCCGAACGCGCCGCGCGGGTCGAGGCGGATCAGCGAGGCCGGCTGGCCGCGCTGGCCTTCGGTGCGGCCGGCGAATTCGATCAGCTTCGCGTCGGCGAGCGACGCGATGATGCTGCCGACCGCCGTGCCCGTCATGTTCGCGAGGCGGGCGAGGTCGGCTTTCGAAGCGCTGCCTGCGCGGCGCAGCGTCTTCAGCAGCAGGCGCTCGTTATAACGGCGCACATTGGCCGAGTTGCTTCCCTGGCCGAAGTGCGGGCTTCTCATGGCGTCTCCTTCCATGATGCGCCGCTGGAGGGCGCATTAAATAAATCACGTTGATTTATTTAACCGCGCGAATGCGGGCATGTCAGCCTAGGGAAATCCCGGTTTTATCGTGGAGCAGGGCGGCCTGAGAACTGCGGGGAACGGGGATCGATCGCGTTTGGGTTCGCGTGGCGGCGTAGTTGCGGACGTGGCAACGTCGGCTTGCGCGGAAGATGGCGAGAGGCAGGGGGATGTCACGTCGCGAGGGGGATGCGACGCGGGGCCGGAAATGAGAAAAGGCCGGCTAAAAGCCGGCCTTTTCATGAAACAGATGGTGCCCAGGAGAGGACTCGAACCTCCACGATGTTGCCACCGCTAGGACCTGAACCTAGTGCGTCTACCAATTCCGCCACCTGGGCACGTTTCGCGTTTGCTGCATCGCGAAAGACAGCAATTATAGCGTGACTGAAGGGCGTGTCAACAGATTTCGTCGAATCCTTGATGTGATGCGCCGACGGGGCGCGTGTCCGATGCACTGTGACTGAACGCTGCCGCGTGAACGGTCCCGATTCCAGCGATTGCCGCCGAACAGGAACGAGCGAATTTCCTGGGCGCGGGTTCTCGTTTTTCGCCGGAGGACTTATTGTCATTGTCGACGGGGGCCCGTCGTGCCGCGCCGACTCGCGCGTGCAGGCGGTGGCTGCCCGGCGGTGCCGCGTTCAGCGTCCGGTTGTCGGTCGTTATGTGGCGCGTGACGGATGCGAGCGAAGTCGCTTGCGTTGCGATCATTTCTGTTACTATCGCGGTAACGTTTTTGTTGAAGCGGAGTGATCCGCGATAAGGAGTCCTTCATGTCTGAAATCGCAGTGGTTTTTCATAGCGGCTACGGCCACGCGGCCGTCATCGCGGATGCGGTCGCGCGTGGCGTCGAGAAAGTCGACGGCGCGTCGGTCAAGCTGATCCCGGTCGACGCGATCGACGAGCACTGGGAGTATCTGGAGCGCGATGCGAAGGCGATCATCTTCGGTTCGCCGACCTACATGGGTAGCGCGTCCGCGCCGTTCAAGGGCTTCATGGACGCATCGTCGAAGTATTGGGGCAAGTGGCGGGACAAGCTGGCGGCCGGCTTTACCGTGTCGGCTTCGCAAAGCGGCGACAAACTGGCGACGTTGCAGCAACTGTCCGTCTTCGCGGCCCAGCACCAGATGCTGTGGGTGAGCCTTGGCCTGATGCCCGGCAACAACAGCAGCACGGGCTCGGTCAACGACCTGAACCGGCTTGGGTCGTTCCTCGGCGCGATGGCGCAGGCGAATGCCGACCAGGGTGGGGACGCGATTCTCGAGAGCGACCGGAAGACGGCCGAAGTGCTGGGCGAGCGTGTCGCGATTGCGGCGAAACGCTGGAACGGCGTCTGAGGTCGGCGGCCGGGCAGGCATCCGCCGGCGGCTGTCCGGTAGCCGGGCGGGTGGGGCCGATGCGCGATCGAGGTGCTCGATGGGTGTCGGCTGCGGATGTCGAGCGCCGAGAACTCGCCGCGCCGATGCTGCCCGGGATGCCCGAACCGGAAATGAAAAAAGGCCGGCTAAAAGCCGGCCTTTTCAAATAAGTGGTGCCCAGGAGAGGACTCGAACCTCCACGATGTTGCCACCGCTAGGACCTGAACCTAGTGCGTCTACCAATTCCGCCACCTGGGCACGTTTCGCTTGCTGCGATGCGAAGACCGCTATTGTAGCGTGTCTTCAAAGGCTGTCAACACAATTTCATCCTGGGCGATAAAAATATTCGACCCACGCGTGAGCGAGCCTCATGCGCCGACCGACTCCGCGCGTTTCGTCGCGAAATTCCAGCGCAGCGCCTGTCCCGTATCGACGCGAGTCGGCAGCAGTCCGGCTGCGAGGAACGTGTCGGCGATCTTTTGCTGTTCGCCGAAGTTTTGCGCGACGACGGCGCGAACGAGGTAGCTGCGTCGCGCGTTCGCGCGCGCGATCGTCGTCGCGTCGAGTCCCCAGATCGGCGCGAGCGTGTTCGCGGCGTCCTGCGGGTGATCGCGCAGCCACGTGCCGGCTTGCGACAACCGGTCGAACAGGATCTGCACGACGTCGGGTCGCGCGGCGGCGAAACTGCTCGATGCGAGGTAGTAGCGCTGGTACGACGCGAGCCCGCTGCCGTCGGCCAGAATCCGCACGTCGGGATGCCTGTCGACCGATGCGACGTAGGGATCCCATGTGATCCATGCGTCCACGCTGCCGCGCTCGAATGCCGCGCGGCCGTCCGCGGGCGTCAGGTAGTGAATCGCGACGTCGGCGGGCGCGAGCTTCGCGCGTTCGAGCGCGGCGAGCAGCAGGTAGTGGCTGCCGGCCGCCTTGGTCGTCGCGATGCGCGTGCCCTTGAGGTCGGCGAGCGTGCGGAGCGCGCCGTCCTGCTTGACGACGATCGCCTGGGCTTTCGGCGACGGCGCTTCCTGTGCGACATACACGAAACGCGCATGCGCGGCCTGGGCGAAAACCGGCACCGTGTCGGCGACATCGGCGCTGAAGTCGACGGCGCCGACGTTGAGCGCTTCGGTCAGCGGCAGTCCGCTCGCGAACTCGTGCCACGATACGCGCAGGCCGAGTGGCGCCAGCGCCTGCTCGAGCGTGCCGCGGGTCTTGAGCAACGTGATGAGCGTCGACGATTTCTGGTAGCCGATGCGCAGCGCGTCCGGGGTATCTGCGGCGTGCGCGCGGACGCCAGCGGCAGCGAGGCCGGCGGCCAGCATCGTGCGCGCGAACGCGCGGCGGTTCATCGACGTCATGAGTCGTACTCCTGGTTGGGTTCGTTGCAGCGGATCGAACCGGCAAACCTACCAACCGGGGCGGCGGACGATAACCGATAAATTCTGCTAACGATCCGACCGTTGGGCATAAGCGTGAATGCCCGGCCGGGATCGCGCTGCACCTGCGTGCGCTGGGCGATCGATCTGCGCTTTACACGTCTATCGACTATCGACGACGTCGCGACTCCGGCCATTTCCGGCAATCTCGGCGCACCGATCGCCGAGGGTGAGTGAGCTGGTCGAGCAGTGTGCGGCGGCTGGATCGCAGGCGACCAACGCTGGTCGTGGATCTTTTGCGTCAACGTGACAGGCGGGTTGTTCGCCGCCACGATCCGGGCGTTCCATCGCAACCGCGTTGCGTCGGCCCGAAAGCTGTCGATCGACGGGGCGGGGCTGGCCGAGCGTGCGCGCAGTGCGATCGATCGATGTGCGATGGATCGCGCGTAGATGGAAGCGGGGTGGTTGGCGAGACGGATTCCGGCGATCGCGCAGGCAGGGCCCGATGCGCAGTTGCGGAAATCCTCGAAGGACGAATTCGGCGAATCGCGCCAGGGTATCTCGAGCGATTTGCCGTGCCGATGTGCGTGGCCGGAAATGAAAAAAGGCCGGCATAAGCCGGCCTTTTCATAAAACAGATGGTGCCCAGGAGAGGACTCGAACCTCCACGATGTTGCCACCGCTAGGACCTGAACCTAGTGCGTCTACCAATTCCGCCACCTGGGCACGTTTTGCAGTAGCTATGTGCTGCAAAGAAGTGAAATTATAGCGCCCCAATTAATTGTGTCAACACTTTTTTGCGATGCATCGCAAACCGGCTGCCGTCGCGCCCGCGCGCGGCATTCCCGTCATTTGGCGACACGGGCGGGTGATAGAATGACCCGCCGCCGTCAATATAGAACTGTCTGAAGGACACCTCTATGTTGATGCCGTGCACCATCAGCCAACGCAACGAGAACAATCATCGACAAACCCTTGAGCAAATATCCGTACCCCATTCCGAGCCGTGAAGAAATTCTCGGCGTGCTGCGTACGAGCGACGCGCCGCTGGCCGCCAACGACATCGCCGAAGCCCTGTCGATCAAGCGTCAGGAGCGCGAGGGGTTCTTCCGACGGGTCGCCGCGATGGAGCGCGACGGCCAGATCCGCCTCGACAAGCGTGGCCATTATCAGTTGACCCATCCGTCGAACTTCGTCGCCGGGCGCGTGCAGGGGCATCGCGACGGCTACGGGTTCGTGATCCGCGACGACGGCCAGGACGATCTGTTCCTGCCGAACGGCGAGATGCAGAAGGTGATGCACAACGATCGCGTGCTCGCGCGGATCGTCGGCTACGATCGCCGCGGCCGCCCGGAAGGGCACGTCGTCGAAGTCACCGAGCGCGCGAACAAGCGCGTGATCGGCCGCCTGCTCAACGAGAACGGCGCGCTGATCGTCGCGCCGGAAGACAAGCGCATCGGCCACGACATCCTGATCACGCAGAACGTGAAGAAGGCGAAGGTCGGGCAGGTCGTCGTCGTCGAGCTGACCGATTTTCCGAGCCGTCATTCGCAACCGCTCGGCCGTGTCGTCGAGGTGCTCGGCGACATCGACGATCCGGGCATGGAAATCGAAATCGCGGTGCGCAAGTACGGCGTGCCGCACGAATTCAGCCAGCCTGCGCTCGACGAAGCCGCCGCGCTGCCGGACAAGGTGCGGCCGACGGACCTGCGCTTCCGCGTCGACCTGCGCGACGTGCCGCTCGTGACGATCGACGGCGAAGACGCACGCGACTTCGACGACGCCGTCTACTGCGAGCCGGTCAAGGTCGGTCGCGGCGACGGCTACCGGTTGATCGTCGCGATCGCCGACGTGTCGCATTACGTCCAGCCCGGCAGCGGGCTCGATGCCGATGCGCTCGAGCGCAGCACGTCGGTCTATTTTCCGCGCCGCGTGATCCCGATGTTGCCGGAGAAGCTGTCGAACGGCCTGTGCTCGCTGAATCCGCAGGTCGACCGTTGCGTGCTCGCGTGCGACATGGTGATCACCGCGCGCGGCGAAATCAAGGCGTACCAGTTCTATCCGGCCGTGATCCATTCGGCTGCGCGTCTGACCTATACCGAAGTCGCGGCCGTGTTGTCGAACACGAAGGGGCCGGAGGCCGCGCGCCGCGCCGATCTGCTGCCGCACCTGCAGGATCTGTACGGCGTCTACAAGTCGCTGTTCGCCGCACGTCAGAAGCGCGGCGCGATCGACTTCGACACGACCGAGACCTACATCGTCTGCAATTCGCAGGGCAAGATCGAGCAGATCGTGCCGCGCCAGCGCAACGATGCACACAAGCTGATCGAGGAATGCATGCTGGCCGCGAACGTCTGCGCGGCCGATTTCCTGAAGCGCAACAAGCATCCGGGCCTGTATCGCGTGCACGCGGGCCCGACGCCGGAGAAGCTCGAGAACCTGCGCGCGTTCCTGCGCGGCATGGGCTTGTCGCTCGGCGGCGGCGACAAGCCGCATGCGAGCGATTACGCGGCGCTGATGGCGCAGATCCGCGATCGGCCCGACGCACAGATGCTGCAGCCGATGCTGCTGCGCTCGATGCAGCAGGCCGTCTACAGCCCGGACAACATCGGTCACTTCGGCCTCGCCTACGAGGCGTATGCGCACTTCACGAGCCCGATCCGCCGCTATCCGGACCTGCTCACGCACCGTGCGATCTACGCGATCCTGTCCGGCAAGAAATACGTGCCGAAGGCGCCGGACGGCTTCGAGCTGAACACCGCGCTGTCGCCGCGTGCCCGTGCGATGCAGCAGGCCGACGACGAAACGCGCGGCCGCGCGCGCCCGAACACGGCGATCTGGGAAGAGCTCGGGCTGCACTGCTCGGCAAACGAACGCCGCGCGGACGAAGCCTCGCGCGACGTCGAGGCGTGGCTCAAGTGCTACTTCATGCGCGACAAGCTCGGCGAGGAGTACGGCGGGATGGTGAACGGCGTCACGTCGTTCGGCATCTTCGTGCAGCTCGACACGCTGTTCATCGAGGGGCTCGTGCACGTCACCGAACTCGGCTCGGACTACTTCCAGTACGACGAGATCAAGAACGAGCTGCGCGGCGAGCGGACGGGCATCCGCTATCGCCTGTCCGATCGCGTGCGCGTGCAGGTGAGCCGCGTCGATCTCGACGCGCGCAAGATCGATTTCCGCCTCGTGCGCGATACGCCGGTGAAGGCGCCGCGCCCGTCGCCCGCGCCGGCCGCGGCAGGCGGCGGCGTCGACCGCAACGGCCCGCGCGTCCGCGCGCTGCCGCAGGCGGAGGAAGCCGCACCGCGTCGCAAGAAGGCCGCGAGTGCGCCGAGCGTCGCGGTGAAGGAAGCGCGCGCCGCCCGTGCCGCCGCGAAGAAGAAGAGCGGCGGCAATGGCGGGGCGGCGCCGAAGCTGGCCGCGAAGAAGGCGCGCGCCCGCAAGAAGTATTGAGCGTTCGGGGGCGGCGCAAGCGCACGCCCCGCAGTATCGAGAGACGCCGCGTCACCGGCCATCGGCCGGCACGCGGCGCTTTCCTTTTCCATGGATCGCGGTTGCGCGTGTCGCGCGGCCGCATGTTTGAGCGAAGGTTGTTCCAGTCATGTCACGTCTGAAGGTTCTTTACGGTTTTCATGCGGTGACCGCACGTTTGCGGCACGATGCATCGACGGTTGCGGAGGTGCTGTACGACCAGACGCGTCGCGACCGCCGCATGCAGGACTTCCTGCACGCCGCGAAGGAAGCGGGCGTGCGGTTGATCGCGGCCGATGAAACGCGCCTGTGGGGCCTTGCCCATACGGAGCGCCACCAGGGCGTCGTCGCGCGGGTCGAGGACATTCCGCTCGCACAGAACCTGTCCGAACTGCTCGACGGCATCCAGGGCCCGGCGCTGCTGCTCGTGCTCGACGGCGTGACCGATCCGCACAACCTCGGCGCGTGCCTGCGGGTCGCCGATTCGGCCGGCGCACACGCGGTGATCGCGCCGCGCGACCGCGCGGTCGGCCTGAACGCGACCGCGGCCAAGGTGGCGAGCGGCGCGGCCGATACGGTGCCGTACATCACGGTAACGAACCTCGCCCGTGCGCTGCGCGAGCTGAAGGACGCCGGCGTCTGGATCATCGGCACGTCGGACGAGGCGTCGTCGACGCTGTACGAAACGAAGCTCGACGGCCCCGTCGCGCTCGTGATGGGCGCGGAAGGCGAAGGCATGCGCCGGCTCACGCGCGACACCTGCGACGAAGTGATGAGCATCCCGATGGCCGGCAGCGTCGAAAGCCTGAACGTGTCGGTCGCCAGCGGCGTGTGCCTGTACGAAGCCGTGCGCCAGCGGCGCGTGAAAGGCTGACGCCGTTCGTCCCGCGCGCCGGGCGCGGGCCCCGAATGTTCCCAACGACGCGTGCCGCGCCGCGGCACGCGGCTCTCCGGAGCCCGCGACCATGACCCTGTTCCGCGTCGGCGCATCCTGCGCCGTGTTGTGCCTGCTGGCCGCCTGCACGTCGCCGTCGCTCGTCGAGCGCGGCACCTACTACGCCGACACGAGCCTGCACGCGCGCAGTGCCGATTCGCGGGTCCGCTTTCTCGTGATGCACTACACCGAAAGCGACGAGGCAAAATCGCTGCGCACGTTGACGGGCGATTCGGTCAGCGTGCATTACGTCATTCCGCCGCAACCGCGCATCGAGCACGGGATGCCCGTCGTCTACCAGCTCGTCCCGGAATCGGAACGTGCGTGGCACGCGGGCGTCAGCGAGTGGCAGGGCACGACGGAGCTGAACGCGGTGTCGATCGGCATCGAGAACGTGAACCGCGGCCCGCTCGATCCGCAGAACCGCACCTGGCAGCCGTATCCGCCGGAACAGGTTGCCGCGCTGACCCGCCTGTCGCAGGACATCGTCGCGCGCTACGGCATTCCGCCGACGCGCGTGGTCGGACACAGCGACATCGCGCCGCAACGCAAGATCGATCCGGGGCCGCTGTTTCCATGGCATGCGCTGGCGCTGGCCGGCGTCGGCGCGTGGCCGGACGACGCGACCGTGGCCGCGCGGCTCGGCGGGCGCGATCCGCATGCGCCGGTCGATGTGCGCGCGCTGCAGCTCAAGCTGGCGCGCTACGGCTACGACGTGTCGACCGACGGCGTGCTCGACGCAGGTACGCGGCGCGTATTCGCGGCATTCCAGATGCATTTCAGGCCGTCCGACTATGCCGGCAATCCGGACGCCGAAACCGATGCGATCGCGCAGGCGCTGCTCGACAAGTATTTCCCCGACACCCGGCCGGCGGACAACGCGCCGGCGGCGGGCGCACCCTGAATCCAGCGCGCGCCGCGCGCCGAAAAACGCGGATCGTCATCCGAGTCCGGTAAACTGGCGGTTTTCCGCAATCCCGCAGCATTCCCACTCCATGACTCAAGACGAACTCAAACGCCTCGTCGGCCAGGCCGCCGCCGATTACGTGATCCAGAACGTGCCGGAAGGCGCCGTGATCGGCGTCGGCACCGGATCGACCGCCAACTGCTTCATCGACGCGCTCGCCGTCGTCAAGTCGCGCTATCGCGGCGCCGTATCGAGCTCGGTCGCCACCACCGAGCGCCTGAAATCGCACGGCATCAAGGTGTTCGACCTGAACGAGATCGACTCGCTGCAGGTGTATGTCGACGGCGCCGACGAGATCGACGCGAGCGGCGCGATGATCAAGGGCGGCGGCGGCGCGCTGACGCGCGAGAAGATCGTCGCTTCGGTGGCCGATACGTTCGTGTGCATCGCGGACGCCAGCAAGCGTGTGCCGGTCCTCGGCGCGTTCCCGCTGCCGATCGAGGTCGTGCCGATGGCGCGCACGGCGATCGGCCGGCGCGTGACTGCGCTGGGCGGCGTTCCGGTGTTGCGCGTGACGAAGGACGGTGCGCCGTACATCACCGACAACGGCAACGAGATCATCGACGTGAAGGGGCTGCAGATTGCCGATCCGCGTGGTTTCGAAGCGCAGGCGAATGCGTGGCCGGGCGTCGTGACGGTCGGCCTGTTCGCAGAGCGCGGTGCGAATCTGTGCTTGCTCGGCACGGAAAGCGGCGTTGAAACGATCGTTTATTCGGCCAATTGAAAGAAATGACAAGCAGTCCGTAGCGCGTGTCATATGCCGTAACGGATTGAATGTTTAAATCTTGTGGAAATCGGGGTCCGGCAGGCGCAGAGCGCTTCCCGGGCCTTTTTTTTAGTCGTATAAATCACCCCGACAAAAAGAGGGATAACCCTGTCAGGTGTTTACCAGATAGCGAAATATCCTCGAACTCATCAACTTATAGATCATAAGAACAGTCGTAACCAGGGCCGGCGGAACTGCGGAGCAGGTGTTCGCAAATCGACGCACGGGGAGGTGTCATGGAGCAGGGCAAAGACCGGTCACTGGTCGCGAAAGTGATGGATGGGCTTGTCTCGGGTATCGTCGAGGACAAGTACGGCGGCATCCTGCCGCCGCAGGACGTGCTGTCGAAAGAGTTCGATGTGAGTCGCACCGTGATGCGGGAGGCGCTGTCGATGTTGCTTGCGCGCGACATGCTCGACGTGCGTCCGAAAGTCGGTACGCGCGTGCGGCCGATGCGCGACTGGCGCATGATCGACGAGGACGTCGTGAGCTGGCGGTTCAGGGCGAAACCCGATCCGCAATTCATGCGCGACGTCATCGAATTCCGGATGCTGATCGAGCCGCGTGCGACCGCGCAGGCGGCGGTACGCGCGACGGCGGCCGACATCGCGGGCATCCGCGAAGCATTCGATGCGTTCAAGATGTTGCAGCCGGGAGACCTCGGTTACGACACGGCGGACGAGCTGTTGCACACGCGGATCGTCCAGGCGAGCGGCAACCAGTTCTTCCAGCAGATGGCGACGATCGTGCGAGGCGCGGTGCGTCTCGTGAATCCGCGCGTCGCGCAAAAGGAGGGCGCGCACGACGTCGTGGTGAAGGCGCATGCGCGTGTGGTCGACGCGATCGAGCGTCGCGATCCGCGCGAAGCCGAAGCCGCGTCGCTCGCGCTGATCGATTTCAGCGCCGACGAGATCTCGCGCGATTTTTCGGTCGACGTGCCCGTGCGTGCCTGACATCGCGCGTGTCGTTCATCGTGTGCCGGCGAGCCGTTTATCATGACGGACGACCGGCAGCGTGCCGGCCGCCGTCATACGACCGACACGGAAGATCAGGATGAACGACAACGACCATCGCCCGGTGCGCTTCGGCATCGTCGGCGCGGGCAGCATTGCGCGCCGCTTCGCGCAAAGCCTCGCGCATGTGCCGGGCGCCACGCTCGCCGGTGCCTGGGCCCGCCGCGCCGATGCCGCGGCAGACTTTTGCGGGGCGTGCGGCGGCACGCCCGCCACGAGCCTCGAAGCGCTCCTCGCGAGCGATATCGACGCGGTCTACATCGCCACGCTTCACGACAGTCACGCGCAGTACACGCTGGCCGCGCTTGCCGCCGGCAAGGCCGTACTGTGCGAGAAGCCCGCGACGCTGAACGCCGCGCAGCTCGACACGGTGCTGCATGCGGCGCGCGCAGCAGGACGGCTCTTCATGGAGGCGATGAAGCCGCCGTTCTTTCCGCTGTACCGTCAGTTGCGTGCGCATCTGCGCGACGATCCGATCGGCGAGATCCGGCTCGTGCGGGCAGGGTGCGCGTCGTCGTCCGTGCCGGACGATCATCCCGTGTATCGCCTCGATCGCGCGGGCGGTGCGCTGCTCGATATCGGGATCTACGAAACGTTTCTCGCGGTCGACTGGCTCGGTGCGGCGCTCGACGTGCAGACGCTCGGCCGCGTCGGCTCGACGGGTGTCGACCTGTTCGCGAGCCTGAACAGCGTGCATGCGAACGGCGGGATCGCGCAGCTCTTTTGCGGGTTGGACGTGATGGGGCGCGGCGACGCGTTGATCGCCGCCGCCGGCGGCCACGTGACGATTCACGAGAAGTGGTGGAACCCGTCGCACGCGACGATCCGCTATGCGGACGGGCGCACTGTGGAGCTCGATGCGCCGGCCGAAGGCGGCGGGCTGAACTACGAGACCGCGCATTTCTGCGACCTGCTGCGCGCGGGAGCCACCGAAAGCCCGATCATGACGCACGATCGCTCGCGCCAGATGATCGCGATGACCGATGCGGCGCGGGCCGCACTCGGTGTGCGCTATTCGGGCGAATGAGCGGCGAGGAGCGGGCCGGGCGCGTGTGCGTGGCCCGGCCCGCCGTGTGCGCTCAATGCCGCGACGGCAGCGACAGGCGCCTTTCGTACCAGCGCTGCACCCATTCGAGGATCTGGCACAGGATCCAGTACACGGCGGCGGCGGCGAGATAGAGCGGCAGCGGCTGGTAGGTCGCCGCGATCACTTCCTGCGCACTGCGCAGCAGTTCGGTAACGGTGATCACCGACACGAGCGACGTGTCCTTGATCAGGCTGATCAGGCTGTTCGACAGGCTCGGCACGGCGATGCGCAACGCTTGCGGACCGATCACGTAGCGCAGTGTCTGCCCCCACGACAACCCGAGGCTGTATGCGGCGAGCCATTGGCCGCGCGCGATCCCGCTGATCGCGCCGCGCATGCTTTCCGACATGTAGGCCGCGACGTTCGCGGACAGCGCGATGACGCCGGCCGGCGTCGGGTCGAGCGAGATGCCGAGGCTCGGCAGTCCGTAATAGATGACGAAGATCTGTACCAGCAGCGGCGTGCCGCGCATCAGGCTCACGTAGGCGCGCGCCACCCACGCGAGCGCGTTGACCCAGATGCGTTCGAAGCCTTCGAGCGCTTCGCTTTGCCGGACGCCCATCATCGCGAGTACGACGGCGCCGAGCAGCCCGAACACCATCGACAGCACGGCGAACTTGACGGTGAGCACGGCGCCTTGGGCGAGCACCGGCAGAGATTGGACGAGCAGGGACGTTGTCGACATGGAATACGAATCGAATGCGTGCGCGAAAACGCAATCATAAACCGGACGAATAAAACAAAGGGCGGCATCGTTGTGGATGCCGCCCCGTCCGGTCCGCCGTCAGGCGGGAAATGCAGGCGTACTTACTTGATCGGCTTGGTCACGTCGATGCCGAACCACTTGTCCGAGATCTTCGTGAACGTGCCGTCGGCCTCGAGTTGTGCCATCGCGTCGTCGATCGCCTTCTGGAACTTCGGGTTGCCCTTCTTGAACGGGATGCCCGACGGGTTCGCCGAACCGACGTTCGCACCCGGCCGCAGCGGCAGTTGCGAATTCTTGGTCAGGTAGGCGAGCATCAGGCGATCATTGAGCGCCGCGTCGAGTCGGCCGGCCGCGAGATCGCGCAGGTACTCAGGCGCACCCGGATACGTCTTCACGTCGATGCCGGGCACCGACTTCGCCATGTCCATGTAGTTCGTGCCGAGCGCGACGCCGAGCTTCTTGCCCTTGAGGTCGTCCAGCGACTTGAACTCGCGCGTGTCGTCCTTGCGCTGGATCAGCTGCGCGGACGAGTAAGTGTACGCGGGCGAGAAGTCGAGCGTTTCCTTGCGCTTGTCGGTGATGCCGACCTGGTTGGCGATCACGTCGAACTTGCCGGCCTGCAGGCCGGCGATGATGCCGCTCCATTCGGTCGTCACGAATTCCGCCTTCACGCCGAGCTTCGCGGCGACGGCCTTCGCGATATCGACGTCGAAGCCGACGAGTTCGCCTTGCGGGTTCTTCGAGTTGAACGGAGGGAACGTGCCTTCGAGCCCGACCCGCAGCGCGCCGCGCTGTTTCACCTGGTCGAGGAGGTCGGCCGCATGGGCGGTGGCGGCGGCGAGCGACGTGCCGATCAGGCCGGCAGCCAGCAGCTTCTTCAGCAGCGCAATCTTCATCGTGTGTTTCCTTGCCCTGTCCGGGTCATTGATTCTGGTAACGGCGCCGATCATAGCAAAAACGCAATCGATCTCTAAATAGCGTTTGTTTATGCCTATATTACGCGGCGCGCTCGCGGGCGATGGCTTTCACGCATTCGGCGACGAGCGCGGGGCCGCGGTAGATGAAGCCCGTATAGAGCTGAACGAGCGCCGCGCCGGCCGCGAGCTTGGCACGGGCATCCTCGCCCGAGAAAATGCCGCCGACGCCGATGATCGGCACGTCGCTGCCGACTTCGGCGTGCAGCTTGCGGATCACCTCGTTCGACGCGTCGAACACGGGGCGGCCCGACAGCCCGCCGGCTTCGTCGGCATGGGGCAGGCCCTGGACGGCGGCGCGCGACAGCGTCGTGTTGGTGGCGATGACCGCTTCGATCTTGTGGCGCAGCAGCGTGTCGCCGATTTCCTTGACCTGTTCGTCGTCGAGATCGGGCGCGATCTTCAGCGCGAGCGGCACGAGCTTGCCGTGCAGGTCGGCAAGCCGCTGCTGCTTGTCCTTCAGTGCCGCGAGCAGCGCGTCGAGCTCGCCCGCGCCCTGCAACTGGCGCAGGTTCTTCGTGTTCGGCGACGAGATGTTGATCGTCACGTAGCTGGCGAACGGGTACACGCGCTCGAGGCAGTACAGGTAGTCCTCGGCGGCGCGTTCGATCGGCGTATCGGCGTTCTTGCCGATGTTCAGGCCCAGGATGCCGCGATAGCGGGCGGCCTGGACGTTCTTCACGAACTGGTCGACGCCGTGGTTGTTGAAGCCCATCCGGTTGATCAGCGCCTCGGCCTGCGGCAGGCGGAACATCCGCGGGCGCGGGTTGCCGGGCTGCGGGCGCGGCGTGACCGTGCCGACCTCGATGAAGCCGAAGCCGAGCGCCGCGAGGCCGTCGATCGCTGCGCCGTCCTTGTCGAGGCCGGCCGCCAGACCGACCGGATTGCGGAACGTGAGCCCCATCACGGTGCGGGGCGCGTCGGGCACGCGCGCCGACAGCGCGCAGGCGAGGCCCGTGCGGCCGGCCGCGCCGAGCGCGCGCAGCGTGAGGTGGTGAGCGTCTTCCGCATCCATCTTGAACAGGGATGCGCGGGCCAGCGGATAAAGGGAACTGAACACGGGAATAGGGCGGACGGCCGGAATGAATGACAACCCGCTATTTTACCGGGAGTTGTGCGGCAGGGGCGCGCTTCGCTTCGTTGCCGCCGCGCCGGCGTCAGCTCGAGCCGGAATGCCCGCCCGGCAGCGGCGCGCGGGCCAGCGCCGCGTCGACGGGCGGCAGGTCGACCCGTTCCGGATCGAGCATCTTCCAGCGGCCGTCGATCAACCCTTCGAGCGGATGGAAGTTGGCCTTGTAGGCCATCTTCGGGCTCTCGCGGATCCAGTAGCCGAGGTACACGTAGGGCAGGCCGAGACTCTTCGCCTGCTCGATCTGCCACAGGATGTTGTAGGTGCCGTAGCTCGTATGCAGGTCGTCGGGCTCGAAGAACGTGTAGACGGACGACAGCCCGTCGCCGAGGATGTCGATCATGCTGACCATGCGCAGCTTGCCGGACTCGCCGCCCGGTGCATCGAGGTCGCGGAATTCGACGAGGCGCGAGTTGATCCGGCTCTGCAGCAGGAACTGCTCGTACTGGTCGCGGCTGTCGCGGTCCATGCCGCCGCCCGCATGACGCGCCGACTGGTAGCGCATGTAGAGCGCGTAGTGCTCTTCGTCGTAGTGCAGCGGCGACACCGTTGCCACGAGCGCGCGATGCCGCTTCCACATCCGGCGCTGCGTGCGTGACGGCGCGAATGCGCCGACGGGGACGCGCACCGGCACGCACGCGCGGCAGCCGTCGCAGTACGGGCGATACGTGAAGACGCCCGAGCGGCGGAAGCCGGCCTTGACGAGCTCGGTGTAGATGTCGGAGTTGATCAGGTGGCTCGGCGTCGCGACTTGCGAGCGCGCGACGCGGCCGTCCAGATAGCTGCACGGATAGGGCGCCGTTGCATAGAATTGCAGCGCCGAAAGCGGTGAAAGCGGCAGCTCAGTCGGGTGAGTCATGGGCAGCTCTCGTTGCAGGGAGGGAGTGCCGCGCTAGCGCTCGATCCCGGAGGGGGGCGCCGTTTCGGCGGGGCCCGTCAGCGCGGCGAGCACGCGCTTGTCGAACTGCCACGGAATCGGCGGTTCGGCTACCGCGCTGCGCACGTGAGCGACAAAGGCCTTGCGTGCGATCTCGCGGCCGCCGAGCGACGCTAGATGCGACGTATTCTGCTGGCAGTCTATCATCTCCAGCCCCTGCCCGCGAAGGTGCGCGATGAGCGTGGCCAGTGCGATTTTCGATGCGTCGGTCGCGTCCGCATACATCGACTCGCCGAAAAACATCCGCCCGAACGATACGCCGTACAGGCCGCCGACACGGCGCCCGTCGCGCCACGTCTCGATGCTGTGCGCGTTGCCGGTGCGGTACAGCGACGTGTACGCGTCGATGATCTCGGCCGTGATCCACGTGCCGCGCTGCCCGCGGCGCGGTGCCTGCGCGCAGGCACGCATCACGCCCGGAAAGTCGTGATCCACGCGCACTTCCCATTCGGGCTCCCGCAGCACGCGCTTCAGCGTCTTGCGCAGCGACGGCGACACCTTGAATTCGGCCGGCACGAGGATCATGCGCGGATCGGGGCTCCACCACAGTACCGGCTGGCCGTCGGAGTACCACGGGAAAATGCCGCGCAGGTATGCGTCGATGAGGCGTGACGGCAGCAGGTCGGCGCTGGCGGCGAGCAGCCCGGGCGCGCCGGTTGCGGGACCGAGCGCGCGCTCGATGGGCGGAAACGGATCGTCCGGGCCGAGCCAGGGGACCATGGGGCGGAGGCTCAGCCGTTGCGCAGCGAGCGGAAGATGTCGCCGGTGTGCACGCCGTAATCGCCGGCGGCGCGATCGGCGAAGAAGAATCGCAGGGTCTGGCTGACGGTCGGGAACGCGATTTCGTCCCACGGGATGTCGGCCTCGTCGAACAGTTTCACTTCGAGGCTTTCCTCGCCGGCTTCGAAACCCGGCTCGACGAGCCGCGCGAGATAGAACAGGTGAACCTGGTGCACGTGCGGCACGTTGAGCAGCGTGAACAGGTTCTGCACCTCGACGCGCGCGCCGGCTTCCTCGAGCGTTTCGCGTGCGGCCGCCTCGGCCGTCGTCTCGCCCATTTCCATGAAGCCCGCGGGAAGCGTCCAGAAGCCGTAGCGCGGTTCGATCGCGCGACGGCACAGCAGGATCTGATCGCCCCAGACCGGGACCGTACCGACGACGTTGCGCGGATTCTGATAGTGGATCGTGCCGCAGTGATCGCAGACAAAGCGCTCGCGGTTGTCGCCCGGAGGAATGCGCGCGATGACTTCGTGACCGCAGACGGAGCAGAATTTCATGTCGAATGGAAGGGACGAGGTGATGCGAGTGTATCACCGGGGCGCGGCATTCTCGAACGCACGCGCATGCGGGCGGCATGGCGCACGCAGTGCAGGGGCGGCCGCGTGAAGCGGGGCGGGGAACACGACGGAAAAACAAAAAGCCCGGCACTGGGCCGGGCTTTTTGCACGAATCTGGACGTTTGGTTGCGGGGGTAGGATTTGAACCTACGACCTTCGGGTTATGAGCCCGACGAGCTGCCAGACTGCTCCACCCCGCGTCCGTCGAAGAAATGAATTATAAGGAGATACCCGAACGAGTGCAAGCACTTTCTGACAATCGCATGTCGCGTCTTGTGGGGACGGTACGGTGGGCGCGTGCGCTAGAATCGAGCGGTTTGTTTCGTTTCTTCGGCAGCGACGCCGTGCGCGATCGCGTCGGCGCTGCTGCGACTCTCTTTATTGCATCGACGGATTCATGGACATCGCTCACGATCTTCAATCGATCGACGCGCAGGAACAGGCGCTCGTGTTTCCCCATTTCGACCCGGCGCGCGCATGGGCGCTCGGCAACCGGATGCATGCGCTCGCGACGTCGCGCGGCCATGCGATCGCGATCGACATCGTCACGTTCGGCCAGCCGCTGTTCTATGCGGCGCTCGCCGGCGCGACGCCCGACAACGCCGACTGGGTGCGCCGCAAGCGCAACGTCGTCGCGCACTTCCGGCGCAGCTCGTATGCGATCGGCCTGCGCATCCAGCAGTCCGGCGCGACGCTCGCGGACAAGCACGGGCTGCCGATCGGCGAGTATTCGCCGTACGGCGGGTCGTTTCCGCTGACGGTCGCCGGTGCCGGCGTGATCGGCTCGATCACCGCGTCCGGGTTGCCGCAGCGCGCGGATCACGAATTCGTCGTCGAGACGCTGTGTGCCGAACTCGGCCACGACTACGCCGCGCTCGCGCTGGCAAGGAGCTGACGGATGCAGCTTCCCGGTTACGCATGGCTCGCGATCGCGATCGTCGCGGAGGTGGTCGGCACGTCCGCGCTGCGTGCGGCGGACGGCTTCACGCGCTTGTGGCCGTCGATGCTCGTAGTCGCCGGATACGGCATCGCGTTCTACTGCCTGTCGCTCACGTTGCGCACGATGCCCGTCGGCATCATCTATGCAGTCTGGTCGGGCGCCGGGATCGTGCTGATCACGCTCGTCGCGATGCTGCTCTATCGCCAGGTGCCGGACTTGCCGGCGGTGATCGGCCTCGGGCTGATCATCGCGGGCGTCGTGGTGCTGAACCTGTTCTCGAAGATGCAGGCGCACTGAACGTGCGACTGCCGTTTGCCGGATGGCCCTCATGACCGATTCCACTTCCGCTGCCGTTTCCGCCGAAACCGCCCAGCCCGATGTACGCGCTTATGTTGCGAACCGCATCGGCTTTCTCGAACTGAACCGGCCGAAAGCGCTGAACGCGTTGTCGGTCGGCATGATCCGGCTGATGCAGCAGGCGCTCGACGCGTGGCGCGACGATCCCGAGGTCGTCGCGGTCGTCGTGTACAGCCCGCATCCGCGCGCGTTCTGCGCGGGCGGCGACGTGCGCTTCTTCCACGATGCATGGCAGCGCGGCGACCGCGATGCGGTCGACACGTTCTTCATCGAGGAATACACGCTCAACCACACGATCTTCACGTATCCGAAGCCGTATGTCGCTTTGATGCACGGTGTCGTGATGGGCGGCGGGATGGGCATCTCGCAGGCGGCCCGGCATACGGGCGGCCTGCGCGTCGTGACCGACTCGACGAAGATGGCGATGCCCGAAACGCGCATCGGCCTGTTCCCGGACGTTGGGATGAGCTGGTTTCTCGCACGCACGCCCGGCGAGATCGGCCGCTATCTCGCGGTGACCGGCGCGACGCTCGACGCGGCCGGTGCGTTGTACGCGCAGCTCGCCGACGTCTATCTGCCCGATGCCGCACTGCCGGCGCTGCTCGACACGCTGCGCAGCGCGCGCATCGACAGCGGCGCGCAGGCGGTCGCCTGCGTCGCTGCCGCCGCGGCCGAGCACAAGGTCGTGCCGACGCCCGACACGTCGGCGCTGGCCGATGCGCGCGCCGGGATCGACCGGCATTTCGCGCAGCCCGATATCGGCGCGATCCTCGCGTCGCTCGATGCCGAGCAGGACTGCGCGGCCGTCGACGGATGGGTCGGGAAGGCCGTTCATGCCATGCGCGAACAGCTGTCTCCGCTGTCGATGGCCGTGTCGCTCGAAGTCGTCGAGCGCGCGCGCGGTGCAACGATGGCCGATTGCCTGCGGCGCGACCTCGATCTCACGCGTTCGACGTTCGCGCACGGCGACGTGATCGAGGGCGTGCGCGCGCTGATCGTCGACAAGGATCACCGGCCGGTCTGGCGTTTCGGCGCGGTCGCCGATGTCGGGCACGCGGACGTGCTCGCGATGTTCGACAGCCCGTGGACGGCCGACACGCATCCGCTGCGGAATCTGCGGGACTGATTGAGGCGGGCGGGATACCGCGGATGCCGAAACGAACAGGCCGCCTGCGTGTGCAGGCGGCCTGTTCGTTTGCGGGCGCCGCTTCGGCCGAGGTCGAACCGGCGTGAGGAGGGCGCCGGCGTTACTCGTCGCCCGCGCCGTCCGACATGAACGCGCGCATGAACACGAGCGCGCCGAAGCCCCAGACCGCGTTCGTCGCGAAGCCGGCGGCGAGAACGGGCATCATGTTGCCCGTCGGCCAGATGCCGCGCAGCGGATCGATCGCGAATACGCGGGCGACCGTCAGTACGAGGCCGCCGAACACCAGCGCGCCGACCCACGACGCCTCGCGTTCCGGCGATACGCGCAACAACCACGCCATCGGGACCGCGCAGCACGCACTGATCAGCGCATTCGCGACAAATTCAGGAATGCCGAGCGGCGCGAACGGCTGCGTGGAGAAGCCGGTTGCGGCGATCAGGTCGGCCGTATGCAGGAGTGCGAGCGTGGCTTCGCGGAAGAACAGGGCGGCCAGGAAGCCGGACAGGAATGGCAGGATGACTTTCTGCATCGATGAGTGCACCGCAGGCGCGCATGACCGGGGCCGTGCGCGCGGAGTTATTCGGACAGTTGCGCCATTATAGGGCCCGGCCGCCGCGATATTCGCTCCAGCGTCGTGCTAATCACGAAAGCGGAAAACCTAAGCTAAAAAAAATCGTTCCAAAGCCCTGCACCGATCCCTAGACTGATTTCCCAGAAACAGCCGTGCAATCGCGTCCTCGCCCGCTGCACGGTGCGACCGGCGAACCACCCCGATTCGAACGCACACCATGCATGCGTCGCCCAGCTGCGACGCGAGCAGGGCGGTGTTTTTTCAAATTTCGGCAAGGACAGTCAAGCAGGAGCAGCAGATGAATGTGTTCTGGTTTATCCCCACGCATGGCGACAGCCGCTATCTCGGCACGGCCGAAGGCGCACGCGCCGCGGATTACGATTATTTCAAGCAGGTCGCGGTTGCGGCCGATACGCTCGGCTACGAGGGTGTCCTGCTGCCGACCGGCCGCTCCTGCGAGGATGCGTGGGTCGTTGCGTCGAGCCTCATTCCGGCGACGCAGCGTCTGAAGTTCCTGGTTGCGATTCGTCCCGGCATCGCATCGCCGGGGCTGTCGGCGCGCATGGCCGCGACGTTCGACCGTCTGTCCGGCGGCCGCCTGCTGATCAACGTCGTGACGGGCGGCGATGCCGCCGAGCTCGAAGGCGACGGCCTGTTCGCGGATCACGACACGCGCTACGAAATCACCGACGACTTCCTGAACATCTGGCGCGGCCTGTTGTCCGCGTCGCACGACAACGGCGGCTTCGACTACATCGGCAAGCACTTGCAGTCGAAGGGCGGCAAGGCGCTTTATCCGCCCGTGCAGCGCCCGCATCCGCCGCTGTGGTTCGGCGGTTCGTCGCCGGCCGCGCATGCGATCGCGGCCGATCACATCGACACCTACCTGACCTGGGGCGAGCCGCCCGAGGCCGTCGCGAAGAAGATTGCCGATATTCGTGCCCGTGCCGAGGCGCGCGGCCGCAAGATCAAGTTCGGCATCCGGCTGCACGTGATCGTGCGCGAAACCGAGGACGAAGCGTGGCGCGACGCGGAACGCCTGATCAGCCGGCTCGACGATGAAACGATCGCACGTGCGCAAAAGGCGTTCGCGAACATGGATTCGGAAGGCCAGCGCCGCATGGCCGCGCTGCACGGCGGCAAGCGCGGCGGCCGCGACGCGCTCGAGGTGTATCCGAACCTGTGGGCCGGCGTCGGCCTCGTGCGCGGCGGTGCGGGTACCGCGCTCGTCGGCAATCCCGAGCAGGTCGCGGAGCGCATGCGCGAATACGCGGATCTCGGTATCGAGACCTTCATCCTGTCGGGCTATCCGCACCTGGAAGAGTCGTACCGTTTCGCGGAACTCGTGTTCCCGCTGATCAAGGGCGGCGCTGCATCGAAGGCGACCGGCCCGCTGTCGGGCCCGTTCGGCGAAATCGTCGGCAACAGCTATCTGCCGAAAGCCGCGCAGAGCTGAGCGACAGGAGGTCTGGGATGACAACGAAAACGTCGGTGACGGGGGCGGCGGTGGCCGCCCGCGCATGGCGCGGCGTTGCGCCGTGGCTCGTGCCGCTTGCGCTGCTGATCGTATGGGAAGTCGGTGCGCGCACCGGCTGGCTGTCGACCCGCGTGCTGCCCGAGCCCATTGCGGTCGTGCGGGCGGCGTGGTCGCTCGTCACCTCCGGTGAAATGTGGGCGAATGTGAAGGTCAGCACGTGGCGGGCGCTGTTCGGTTTCGCGATCGGCGGCGGCGTCGGCCTCGCGCTCGGGCTCGCGACCGGTTTGTCGAAGGCGGCCGAGGTCGCGCTCGATTCGACGATCCAGATGATCCGCAACATCCCGGCGCTCGCGATGATCCCGCTCGTGATCCTGTGGTTCGGCATCGACGAGAAGGCGAAGTTGTTCCTCGTCGCGCTGGGCGTGTTCTTTCCGGTCTATATCAATACGTATCACGGCATCCGCTCGGTCGACGCGAACCTGATCGAGATGGCGAAGAGCTACGGCGTGCGCGGTTTCGCGCTGTACCGCGACGTGATCCTGCCGGGTGCGTTGCCGTCGATTCTCGTCGGCGTGCGCTTCGCGCTCGGGCTGATGTGGGTGATGCTGATCGTCGCGGAAACGATCTCCGCGCAGTCGGGTATCGGCTACATGACGATGAACGCACGTGAATTCCTGCAAACCGACGTGGTGGTGGTCGGCATCCTGCTGTACGCGGTGCTCGGCAAGCTGGCCGACGTGCTGGCGAAATGGCTCGAGCGCGTGACGCTGCGCTGGCACCCCGCCTATCAATCTGGAGCAAAGGCATGAATGCGACGACTTCGGCGGCCGCCTACGGCCCGCTTGCCGGCGCAGATCTCGAGGCCGAGCTTGCGCAGGCGCGCGTTGCGGACGGCGACGCGCGAGACGCGGCGATCCTCGAACGTGACGGCAGCGCCTCGGTCGTCCCGCTCGCGCGGCGGCGGCCCGGCGGCCCGGCAACCGACGATGCGGTGACGCTGTCGGGTGTCAGCAAGCGCTTCGGCACGCGCACGGTGCTCGACAACGTCGAGCTCGGCATCGCGCGCGGCAGCTTCGTTGCGATCGTCGGCCGTAGCGGCTGCGGCAAGTCGACGCTGCTGCGTCTCGTCGCCGGGCTCGAACAGCCGAGCAGCGGCGCGCTCGTGACGCGCGGCGACGGCGGTGGCGAACTCGATACGCGGATCATGTACCAGGATGCACGCCTGCTGCCGTGGAAGACCGTGCTGCAGAACGTGATGCTGGGCCTCGGGCGCGGCGCGCGTGACCAGGCGCGCGCGGTGCTCGACGAAGTCGGCCTGCTGGAGCGGGCGAACGACTGGCCCGCGCAACTGTCGGGCGGACAGCGGCAGCGCGTCGCACTGGCCCGCGCGCTCGTGCACCGGCCGCAATTGCTGTTGCTCGACGAGCCGCTCGGCGCGCTCGACGCGCTGACCCGCATCGAGATGCATGCGCTGATCGAGCGGTTGTGGCGCGAACACCGGTTCACCGCGCTGCTCGTCACGCACGACGTGCAGGAGGCTGTCGCGCTCGGCGACCGCATCCTGCTGATCGAGCAGGGGCGTGTGGCGCTGGACCAGCCGGTGCCGCTCGACCGGCCGCGCGCCCGCGCATCGGCCGCGTTCGCGGCACTGGAGGATCGCGTGCTGAAACGCGTGCTCGCCGGCGGACCCGGCGCGGCCGACCAGCCCGTGGAGCATCAGGCAGACAGCGTTCGACCGGTCGGGCAGATCCGCTGGGCCGTTTAAATCCGGGCGGCGCAGGCCGCCCGTTCTGAGACTTTTTTCTTCGGAGCGATCAACCCGATGAGCATCACTGCAATCAACGTACGTAACCAGTTCAAGGGCAAGGTCAAGGAGATCATCCGCGGGTCCGTGGTCTCCGAGGTCGACGTCGAGACGCCGTTCGGCATCGTCACGTCGGTGATCACGACCCGTTCGGTCGACGAACTCGAACTGAAGGTCGGCGCGGAGGTCGTTGCGCTCGTGAAATCGACGGAAGTATCGATCGCGCGCCTCTGAGCCCGGGTGTCCCGTGCCGGTGCGGTGCCGCGGGCAGCCTGCCCGTTGGCGCCGCCCGGCGCTTGCGTTGTGCTTGCCTTGGTATTCGACGTCCGGCCGAAGTGCTAGGATGGAACGACACCGATGCCGGAGGCCAATGCATGACCCCCATCCTTTCCCCCGAAGCCATCGAGGCGCTGAAGTGGATCGACCAGTTCGGCGAAAGCCGGCCGGTTCCTGCCGCGTTCGACGACGTCGTCTATGCGTTGCTGAACGAGGGGCTGATCTACCAGGCGACGGCCGACCGGGTCGACCTGACGGCCGATGGCCGGTCCTTCTTGTCCGACGAATACGACTGAGCGTGCGGCGCCGGCTGCGCGGGCGGCCTGGTGCTGCGTCGCCACGGAGCGTGCGATGGAACCGAGAGGCAGCGACCTCGGCGATTTCAGCGAGCCGTACCGCGGCTTTGAAATCGAGGTGAAGACCGAGCAGGTGTGGAACGGCGAGCATGCGCACTATCGTGTGCTCGAGGGCGAGAACGTGCGGATCGACTGGCGCCTCGTCAAGGTCGACGGGATGTTGCTGACCGAACGGCGCGTGCTCGAACGGGTGCTCGACGAGGCCCGGCGGGCGGTCGATGCGGAGCTGGGCGACGGATAGTGCACATGCCGGGCAGGCTCGGCCCGTGTTGCGGTAAAATGCCCGGTTGTTTCCGCGCCGTCTGGCCTGTCGCCCGAAATCCATGTCCGTACCGCCGTCTTCGCTTCCTCCCCGCCGCGTATCCGTCGCGCCCATGCTCGACTGGACCGATCGTCATTGCCGTTCGTTCCACCGGACGCTGACGCGCGATACGTGGCTGTATACGGAGATGATCACGACGGGCGCGCTGCTGTTCGGCGACGCCCAGCGGCATCTCGCGTTCACGCCGAACGAATCGCCGGTCGCGCTGCAACTCGGCGGCAGCGAGCGCGACGATCTCGCGCGCGCCGCGAAGCTCGGCGAGCAGTGGGGCTACGACGAGATCAACCTGAATTGCGGGTGCCCGTCCGAGCGCGTGCAGCGCGGTGCGTTCGGCGCGTGCCTGATGAACGAGCCGCAACTCGTTGCCGACTGCGTGAAGGCCATGCGCGATGCGGTCTCGGTGCCGGTTACGGTCAAGCACCGGATCGGTGTCGATGCGGTCGAGGACTACGCGTTCGTGCGCGACTTCGTCGGCACGGTGGCCGAGGCCGGTTGCGAAACGTTCGTCGTGCATGCTCGCAATGCGATCCTGAAGGGGCTGTCGCCGAAGGAGAATCGCGAGATCCCGCCGCTCAAGTACGACTATGCGTATCGGTTGAAGCGCGATTTTCCGGCGCTCGAGATCGTCATCAACGGCGGCATCAAGACGCTCGACGAGGTCGAGCAGCATCTCGAGCACGTCGACGGCGTGATGCTCGGCCGCGAGGCGTATCACAACCCGTATGTGCTCGCGGAGGTCGATGCGCGCTTCTACGGATCGACCGCGGCGTCGCGGACGCGCGAGGAGGCCGAGGCGCTGCTGATCGAATACTGCGCGGCGGAACTGAAGCGCGGCACCTATCTCGGCGCGATCGTGCGGCACGCGCTCGGACTGTATCGCAGCATGCCCGGCGCACGCGGCTGGCGTCGCGTGCTGTCCGACAACAAGAAGCTCGCGCGCGGCGATCTGGCCGTGTTCGACGAGGCGCGCGCGCATCTGAACGAAGCCGAAGAAATTTTTGAAAAAAAAGCTTTGCAAGATTCAAAAGACTTCGTATAATCTTGTTCTTCGCTGCTGAAACAGAGCAGCGAAGAAAGAAAGGCAGTAAAACAGTGGTGGCTGTAGCTCAGTTGGTAGAGTCCAGGATTGTGATTCCTGTCGTCGTGGGTTCGAGTCCCATCAGCCACCCCAAAGAATTCCAAGCGGTATCAAGTAGTGAAAAACGGCACTGTCCAAAAAGACAGTGCCGTTTTTGTTTTGGCATTCCAAAAATGGAATTCACGGTGCTTTCCGCATTGCGATTCGTTTCGATCGTCGACGCGGCGTGCTGTCGCCGCGCGCGTAGTGCAAGCCGTATTGCGTCATAAAGACGTAGCTATATGCCTTTGTCGCTGCAGATCGGGATCATGTGGCGAACGGCAGTGTGATTTCGATCTGCTCGATGGCATCGCCACGCCATTGCATGCGAATGTGTCCGGCCATCCAATCGACCTGCAGCCACGGTCAGTCGAGAAATTCAATCTTGCGGTTGCCGGCGAACTCGGCATGTTCGTTACCACCTTGAAGTCGGCCGGGGCGACCGTTCCGCTGTGCAGTTGCGTCTCGCTGCGTCGTACCCGGCGGCGTTCCTGCTGAATTCGACGGCCCACACCTACGCGCTCCGCGTTTCAGCCGTGCCCGCACACGTTGTCGATGCGATCCGGAAATCGCCACATGCCAGACGCGTATCGATGCGTGCCTGGTCCGCTTCGCAATCGTGAAGGTACGACTCCTTCACCTGCGCACGACCTTCAGCGATTGCCGAAGTCCAGCGACCGGGCGACCGGACGAGTGGGTCCCACGACGAACGTCGGTGCCGACACAGCAATGCCGCAGTTGTCTGCCGGCGAGCCGGCGACCAAGACCGCGCCGAAGCGGGGCAGGCCGAGCGACCTTTTTTCTCGGAAACCCATGGGATAGACTTTGTCGAATAATTATTCGTCGGGGGCCGGGGTGAAACACAAAATCTGGGCGTCGTACGCGATTGCGTGGATGCTGATAGCCGCCGTGTTCACGATCGATTTCACGACGATGGGTTCGGTCGGATTGTCCATCAGACCCGACTGGTTTCCCCGGTTTGCGAAGCTGGGTGTGATATCAGCCCTGTTGTGCTGCTGCCTGTTCAATGTCGAGCGTATTCAACGCTATCGCTCCGTTGCGCAACGTCTCCGCTGTCGGGATCTGGCGCTCGCCATTTTCTGCCTGTTGACGATAGCGGTGTATGGGCAGGCAGCCGCCATTGCCTCATATGTCGCTGCGGCACTCGGCAGGCCTGCGGTGCAGGACGTACTGCTGGGCTGGGAGCGGTCTGTCGGATTCGACTGGCTGAAAACGTATCGCTGGATCGGTGAATACAAGCGCCTGCAGCCGATATTGCGAATTGCATACGGAAGCGCATTCATCCAGATGATCGTCTATTGCTTCCTGTTCGGGCTGCTGCGAAGAAGGCAGGAGCTGTGCGAAATGATGCTGATTTTCGTCGTTTCGCTGCTGATTGTGCTGCCTGTCGCCGCCCTGTATCCGGCCGCCAGTCCGTTTGCCCATTTCGGCATTACCGATCCAGGCACCGTGTCGCAAGTGACGGATTTTTATCATGTCCGACGCGGAGAATTGAAGGTCATCGATCCCTTCGCGGTCCAGGGTATCGTCTCGATGCCGTCTTTCCACGCGGTGCTTGCCCTGATGCTGATTTACGTCGTGCGCAACTTTCGTGTGCTGCTTGGCGTTTCACTGGGGCTGAACGGGTTGATGCTGGTATCGACGTTCTCGGTCGGCGGTCACTACCTGGCGGACATCGGTGCGGGCGTGATGGTGGGCATCGCGACGATCTGGTGGATGCGCCACTGGTTCTCCGTCTATGCGGCACGGAAGTGGCCGGTCTTGAACAACTGACGAACCGACAACGACCTCGTCAACCAACGATTGCCTCCCGGCACCCCGTCCGTTTTCAACGATCGACTACGTTGCCCGCGATCCCCGCCTGGGCCGTTCGCGTATTTCGAAAAACCACCCACGACCACAAGGCGCCGCCCGCCACCTTGGCGACGAATTGCAACGCGGCGATCGTCGGGAAAACCGCTCCAAATGCAATCAGCGGAAAGATGAGGGAATCGACTGCGGCACCCGCGACGTTCGCGCCGTTTGCGCGTGCCAGTATCGGGAAGCGCCGCGCGAGCTGAAACACGATCGCGCTCGCTACGGCTGCCGATCCGAATGCCACGAGCGATGCAAGGGCGATCTCCTTGGCCGCGGGATTGAGCATGTAACTGACGACGCCAGCCGCCGCGATCAACCCAAACATGCGCGACCAGAGCGCGCGGCCGCGCCAGTCGAGGTGGAGTCGATCCCGGATCGCGAGATCGAGTCCGATCAGAAGGAACGCGATGATCGGTGTGGCAGCGGGACCGAAGTGAGCGACCATCAGGTTCGCGACAGCGACTGCTGCGATATAGATCAAGACGTACATGGTTCCTCTGCGGTGATGAGTGCGGGTTGCGTCGATTCGACGTCGGAGTGAGCCGGATGCGACCGCTTCGACGGCGGAATGCGCTGTCGGCAACCCGGGCCGAAATGCAGGCGATTGCCGATGGGCCCGGACGCGGAACGACAGCATAACGCCGGGTTGCAGCCGGGTTGCACCAAAGCAACCGCAACGCAAGATTGTATGGCGGTATCCGGCTGCGATCTTGTGCAGTTTGCTGTTCCGGCTAAGGTTTGTGCGCGTCGTGCCGTTATCTTTTATGGACAGCCCTCGTGCCTCGAATGCTGATCCGTTTCCTTGCCTGCTCGCGTGTCGCGCGAGCAGGCTTTTTTCGTTTACGGCGGCAAGCCGCAGCCTGAATGGCGGAACAGGACAGGAGCCTGGCGAAAATCGACAAAGCGCAACAGTCTTACGTTCGTGTAATGTATCGACTTCCTCGTGCCCTCATGCTTTGCTGGGCCGTTCGATCCCGACGACCAATGGTGGTGTCGGGATTTTTTTTGCCGACGCGCCGTTGCAGCGGCAACGAACTGCGCCGACGGAGCATCGCGCGAGCACGGCGAAGTCGAGCGGTGCATGCCGTCATGCGCGGTATATTCGCGACGAGACGTCCCGATCACGAGAACGAGCAGAAGGAGTGGCCCACGATGCCGGAAACCCCGATCACGCTACGCGCCGCGACAACGCACGACGCAAATCGCATCGCGCGCCTGCACACGCTGAGCTGGCAAACCGCATACAGCCATATCCTGCCGGCGGCCTATCTGTCCGACGAGGTGCCGGCGGAACACGCGGTTCGGTGGCGCAGCGACGAATGCGAGTGGGGCCTCGTGCTGATCGTGGAGTCGGATGGCGAGCCGGTGGGCTTCGTCAGTGCCGAGCGCCCGGTCGATCCTGAGGCCGGCGTGCTGCTCGACTGCCTGCATGTCCATCCCTCGCATCACTGAAGCGGGGCAGGCAAACGCATGATCGAAGCCGTTCGCGCATGGGCGCGAACGCTCGGCGTGGACCAGGTTCAACTGCGGGTGCTGGAGGGTAACCGGCACGCGATCGCTTTCTACGAGCACAACGGCTGGCAACCGGCGGGGATCGAAACGGGTCGTATCGGCAGGACGCAGGTCACCGATCGAATCTACGTGATACAGGCCTAGCGGCCCGCCGGCGGCATCCGCAGGCCGGAACGCGCGACATGCGGCCGCGCCGGGATGCCGGGCGAACCCCGAACGTGCGTCGCGGTCATTCGCCGCAATACCGCACGAGCAGATCGGCCTCCGTCTCGTGCACCTCGACGGGCAGCGCCGTGGCGCCGGCATAGGCAAGATAGCGCGCGCGATGCTGGCCGTTGCGGAACGACACGACGCCGACTTTCGACAGGCCGGGGATGCCGAGCAGTGTCCGGGTTCGGGTCTCGCGAAACGTGATGAACGGCATGTCGGGAATCCTGTCCTGGCCCGGATCGAGGAATTCGCGAATTCCGGCGGCTTTTCCAGGGGCCCAGTACTGAACCGACGGCAGCACGTAATCCGTCGTGTCGCGGTCGGCGCAGGCCAGCAATTTTTTCACGTCGATCGTCACGACGCGATGTCGCGAGTCGTCGGACGCGAATACCCGTTTCAGGTGTGCATAGGCGTAGGGGGCATGCCCGGGAAGCCGGATAATCCAGACCTCCATGCCGTTCTGGTGTATGCGGGCGATTGCCATGAGTCCCTCTGGTGTCGCAAGCGGTCTTCGTGGTTAAAGTCTAGCAGTCCGAACCCAACGGCGGAGCAGGTCGATACCCGGAACGGGAAAACGACGCGACTCGCAGCGAAACCGGCGTCGCGAGCGAAAGCGCGGCGCGAGTCGTTGGCAATCCGGCCTCGATCATGCGTCCGGCGGTTGATATCGACGAGTTGCGGGAATATCGCGATACTGCTGCCTGGAATGACGTGCGCGCAAAATTCATGCAGGATTGACGACACGTTCAGGAGTGACGTGCATGCGGATTGTCATAAGAGCCGAGAGGGCAGATTGACTGGAGAAACCCATGGCATCGAAACTTGAAATCGAGTATCTCGATTACTGTTTCACCGCGACGCTCGAAATCGGAGAATCAGGCCGTACACGCGTTGTCGACTGGCATCTCGCATCCGGTTCGCGGAGCCAGGCGCTTGCGTGGGGCGCGTTCGACCGCTTTCTCGAGCGGCATGACTTCGCCGATGAAGAGGATGCGCGCGCCAATATCGTCGACTGGCTCGAGCAGCTTGCCGATCCACGTTCCGGAGCGTCGGCCGGGATCGCGAAGGCGGGCGCGGCGGCTTCCGGAGCAGTGTCGACGGACGGATCGACGGCCGAAGGCGTCAGTGAAACTGTCCTTGATATCGTCGCCGATCTCGACTGGATCGAGGCGATCGCCGATTGGCTTTCCAACTGACTCGCCAAATGACGAAACAGGATTGTCATGGTGCGGGTTGAGGTGTTCGAGAAGCACCTTCAGGTGCAATGCGACAAACGGAAATGAAGTTGAAATTGCAGTGATGAAAAAATAGAGTATCGCTGCTTTGACAATACTTGCGCGTTACCGGACACTGCGCCGGGGCCAGAAAATATCGGCTTGAATCAAAACAAAATACAACGGCGGACATGAAAGGAAGAAAAGTGACGACGGCCGGCAAGATTCCTTGCGTTGGCAGCGGCACTCGGCATTGTCATGCAATGGGGCTCGAATAAGGCAGATACGAAAATACCGTCGACCGATTTGTTGTCGGTGCGGCCGGCAGAAATATCACGCCATCTTCGACATGCCCGGGCACGTCGGCGCGCTACGGGCGCCGTGCAGGGTTGCCGGTCGCGGCGACATTGTCACCAAATGGTGAGTTGCCGCACAGATCGTTGCGCGACCGACGCTCACAATCTGGCCGGTTGACCGTTCTTCCCCGGCCCGGTCAACCGTTTCCCCGCTCGCTCGCGCAGGAGCGGGGGCTTTTTGCCCGTCCGACGCCGAAAGGCCGCGTCGGCGGAACCGGACAGGCGTTCGTCCGGCTGCCGTGTGATCGCACCGATTGCGCACCCCGGCACCCGTTCGCCTGATCCGCATGGATTGCTTTCCTCGTGCCTGAGCGAACCCTCAGGCCCATTGCCGGTTCCGGCCGGCGATGCGTTGGTCCCGGCGGCGTGCAGCAGTGCCGCCGGGATATTTTTTACATCGAATGCGTCACGTCACGGCGCGCGCGGCGTGCTCCGCCGAACCGCTCAGCCAGCCTGTTCGACGCTGGTTTCCCATCCGTCGTATTCTCCTCCGAGCGAACGCGCCTCGCGACTGATCGCAACCGTATGGCGCGTGATGTCGGCCAGTGCCATGGTGCCTTCGTGCGAAAACCGCACGGCCGATCTGCCGTCTTCGGTCGGTGCGACCGATTCGACCGGATAGCCTTTCGCTTCCGCCCAGTCCGCGAACTGGTGCGCGTCGCTCGGGTCAGGGAAGAACGCCCAGTGCATCACGCGCCGGCTCACGCTGGCGGTGTCGCCTTTCTTCCGCAATTCGTCGAGCACCTGCATGTCGTGCATGATCTGCCGGTCGTCGTCGGTCGGGTAGAGCGTTTGCCAGTACGCTTCCTTGTCCGGATCGTCCTGGTGCGCGTACTGGAGCGAGTAGGTTGTCTGTTCGGCGAGCGCGTCGACGATTTCCGCCGCCTCGGCCTCGTCGAACGGCACGTAGAAGAGGAAATCCCGATTGCCGTCGGCGGTGATGCGGCCGACCTGCACGCCGCCTTTCGCGGCGATCGCGGCGTCCAGCAGATCCTCGATCTTCGCGAGATCGGCGAACTCGTCGCCGGCCGGCAGGCCTTCGGGCGTCGGACGTGCCAGCGGGACGCGCACGCTGAGCAGCGACGTGCGCGGATCGCCCTCCGCGATTTCCGCAAAGCTGTGGTTGAAGCTGATGAAGGCCTGATGGTCGCCCATTCTGGCAGGGAAGGTTCCCCAGGCGTCGGTCATGTGTTTCTCCCGTACACGATTGTCTGTTGACGGTTGCAAAGCGCCCCAATGTATCATCGAAAATCGCATTGGCTGGAGAAGCGCGCATGATTGCAAGTCTGGGCATCCTGGTGCCGGTCGAGGATGATCGTTTCCGGGCGGTGGTGGATTTCTATCGTCTGGCGCTCGCGCTGCCGGTGCATTCCAGCGGCGTGTCGGCCGCGGGGAATCCGTGGCATCGCTTCGTCGCGGGCGGTGCGACGCTGACTGTTCATACGGGCCGGGGCGGCGAGTTTCCGTATCCGGAATTTCGGCCGACCGGTCATGGAATCGCGCTGGCGATCGAGGTGGCGTGCGTTTCGCAAGCCGTCGAGCGACTTGAATCGTGCAGCGTCGGCCTCCTGAATGCGTGGGACTACGGCGACGGCACGGTGGCGATTTCCGTGGCGGACCCGGCGGGAAACGTCTGCGAGATCTGGGGCCGTCCGTGACCCGCGCCTGGGCGCAGCGGGCCGCAACAAGTTCGAAGGAGAAGCCGATGTCGATGTTTGCGGTGAATGGTGTGCGTATCGATCCGCGCAGCGCGCGGGTGACGCATGTGCGCTGGGCGGCCGTGAATCCGGCCGACCGATCGTGGGCGGCGGCGCCGAGCGAGGCGCCGGTGGCGGACGTCGCGCGGGCGCTCGCGTCCGGCGACGACGTTCGCGCGATCTTCTCGGCATCGGATGCCACGGCGATCGGGCCCAGGCTGAAACGCGTGCTGTACCGCGATGCCTCGGAGGGCATCGAACTCGACATCGATGCGACGAGCGAGTCGCGCACGTTGCGCGATCTTCCGCAAATCTGACCGGCGCGGCATGCGCCGGCGGCAGGTGCGACCGGCGGTAGCGCTCGCGAGACCCGGCCGAACGGACTCGCGCACAGCGTCGATCGGGAGGCGTAGTATCGGACGATCGGCGTCCCGCATTGCCGGTTGCACCGAACGGTTTGACGGGCCGCGTGTTTCCGGCGAGCCGGTGTCGGTGCCGGAGGCGTGCGGCGCAAACGCGTACGAGACCATGTCCAGACCTCTCATCGCCCCGTTGGCATCCGCGTGCTGTCTTGCGCTGTCGGCTTGCCAGACCGCGTCCGCGCCGCCTCCGCTGCCGTCGCCCGAGACCGCGTCGGCGGCCGTGGCCGTTCCGGCATCGTCGCCCGCCGTGCCGATTCGCGGCAACGGTCTGGCGCCTCATCTGGCAGGGCAGAGCCATTGGTCCACCGGTCAATGCACGACCAACGGTACCGTCAAGGTGTGCAATTGAAATTGCCGATGGTGACTGTTCTGCCCGGATGAAGGCGCGTTTGCGCGCGTCGTCGATGCGTTCTCCCGATCTCGATCCGTGCCTGCCGACAGGCTTCAGGAACATCACCGGCTTTCGTGATCCTGGCGATCCATACCCGATGCGTTCGTCGTGCGTAGACGGCGGGTGGTGCGACGGGGCCGATCGCCCGGCGCGGGGGCCGGATGATCGAGGCGGCCGACCGAACGGGCCGATGGCGCCCGATACCGGGAATCCGCGCACTCGCGTACTCCGGAAAAAATGTCGGGCGTCGTGTCGATTTCCGTCGGGGTCGTTCGTCGTGGGATCGGAGGCGTGCGCTTCGTGCGTGCGTCCCGATTCCGACAAGACAACTGACCGAAGGAGCGACACCCATGTCCACGTCCGCCAAACCGATCCCGGAAGGGATGCGCACGCTGACGCCGCACCTGATCTGCGCCGGCGCAGCATCGGCCATCGACTTCTACACGCGGGCATTCGATGCGCACGAACGGTTTCGCCTCGCGACGCCCGACGGCCGGCTCGCGCATGCGTGCCTCGCGATCGGCGATTCGACGTTGATGCTGATGGATGAAATGCCCGAGCACGGCGCGTTCGGGCCGAAGGCGCTGAAAGGTACGGCGGTCTGCCTGCACCTGTACGTGCCGGACGCCGATTCGGCTATCGCGAAGGCGGTCGCGGCCGGCGCGACGGTCACGATGCCTGCTTCCGACATGTTCTGGGGCGATCGCTACGGGCAGGTCGAGGATCCGTTCGGGCATCGCTGGTCGATCGCGACGCATCTGCGCGACCTGACGCCGGAGCAGATCGCGCAGGCCATGGCCAGCGCGCCGCCGTGCGGCAACTGACGCAGCCGCGCAACCGGCGTTGAACGGCCGGGCGGCGGCCTGCGCCGGCGCCCGGATCGTCCGAGCCTATGCGCCGGCCGCCTTGCGGCGCTGCTTGTCCTCGTACATCCGCTGGTCGGCCAACGCGAGCAGATCGGCCACGTCGCGATGGTGCGCGGGATCGTAGGCGACATGCCCGACGCTGAACCGGATCGCGTAGCCGCGGGCGTCGGCCGCGTTGCGCTGCGCGAGCGCCTGCGTCACGCGTTCGATCGGCCCGGCCAGGTCGGCCGGCTCGGTGGCGCTCAGCAGCACGACGAACTCGTCGCCGCCGAGCCGTGCGATCACGTCGCTGTCGCGCAGCGTGCCCGTCAGCGTGTCGGCGAATGCCCTGAGTGCGTGGTCGCCTTCGGCATGGCCGAAGCGGTCGTTGATCGACTTGAAGTCGTTCAGGTCGAAGAACAGCAGCTCGGCATGACGATCGAGGCGATCGCACAGGCTCAGCACGTGGCGGGCCAGGATCTCGAAGCCGCGCCGGTTCGTCAGTTGCGTGAGCTCGTCGGTGGTCGCGAAATGCAGCGCGGCGATCTCGCGCTCGGTCATGTGGGCGAGATCGCCGAGCAGCGCGAGTTCGTCGGGTTCGAGCGAGCGCGGCCGCGTGTCGATCAGGCACAGCGTGCCGATCGGTGCGCCGTTCGGCGCGGCGAGCGGGCGGCCGGCGTAGAAGCGGATGCCGGGCGCACCGGTGACGAGCGGGTTGTCGTGGAAGCGATCGTCGTTCAGCGCGTCCTGGATCACCATCGTATGGCCCTCGAGCAGCGCGTGTGCGCAGAACGACGCATCGCGCGACGTTTGCGCGACATCGAGCCCCGCATGGCTCTTGAACCACTGGCGATCCTCGTCGACGAGACTGACGAGTGCGATCGGTACGTCGAACAGCCGGCGCGCGAGACGCGTCAGGCGGTCGAAACGCTCTTCGGGGGGCGTATCGAGGATCGAGAGCGAATGAAGCGTATCGAGCCGGGCCGCCTCATCGGCCGGTTTCGGTGCGATTTGCATGGGCCTTGTCTTTTGTCCCGGCTGTCAGGCCGGGCTCGGGATCGTATGCCGGACAGTATCGCGCATTATCCGGTGCATCGCCAACGTACAGTCCCGGCGACGGGTGTGTTCGGCACGGCCCGGATCGCCGCGCGCGCGGCTGGAGGCGGGCGCAGCCGGCCCTGCGTTCCGGTCGGGCGCGCAGCCGGAGGCGCGACGTCTCAAGGTGCCGGGCGCAGTGCCGTAAACAGGGCGAGTCCAATCGTTCATCGCATCCCATCGCACCATGGTTCGAATTCTGTACGCGGGCTATCTCGCTTTTGCGCTGTATTTCCTCTACCCGATGGTTCACGACACGCTGACGTTGGGCATGGTCTGTATCGGCAGCGCGCTGCCGGGCGGCGCGAGCGGTTTGTCGACGCCTGCGGCGAACGGCTTGGGCCGGCATGCGGGCCGCTGCGGGCCCGCGGCGCGCACCGGTGTGGCGACCGGACGGATGCCCGGCATTCATTGAGTGTGGCGGAGTGTCGCGCGGGGTGTTCGATAAGCAGGCGCCGTGCTGGCCATTCGGCCGAATTGAAGCTTGCGCCACGCATCGCCGATCATCGGCAATGCGGCGACTGAAGGCGGAATGTCGAACGATGCGCGGCCGCGCGACGTGCGTCAGTAGCTGGAGCGGTACGGCACGCCCTGGTCGAAGCGGCTTTGCCAGTGCGCGAGGTAGCGCGCCGCGAGTTGCGGATTGTTCCAGACCACGACCACGTTCTCGGAATTGCGGCTGGCCGCCGACGCACTGTAGTTGAACGAGCCCGTTTCGACGTGCTCCGCGTCGATCACGAGGTACTTGTCGTGATGGATCGCATAGGTGTCGATCGTGCGCGTCGGGATGCCGGCATTGACGAGCAGGTTCAACGCCTGCTTGCTGCTCTTGGCCCGATTGCCCTTGTCGTCCACGACCACCTCGACATTGACGCCGCGTTGCTTGGCGGCGAGCAGCGCACGCGTGACGGGCGGCGACGTGAACGAATAGGCGGCGACGCGAATCGAGCTGCGCGCCGCGCCGATCGCTTTCAGCACGAGCGCTTCGGCGCCGCCGTCGGGCGAGAACGCCGATTCGACAACCTGTGTCGCGGGGGCTTCGTGGGTGGGCGCCGGCAGCCATCGCGACACGAGGTCGATCGCCTGCTGAAGCAGCGATTCACTTTGCGTCTTGCCGAAGGCGGCGAACGGTGTGGCAAGCAGGGAGGCGGCGAGACAGGCGGCGGCGAGGCGATTGCGCGACAACATCTTGGACAGCGAACAATTTCGAGACAGCGGGCCGTGAGTGTAACGCAGACGCGGCGGCCCGGTCACGTGCGGCGGCGCAGGGTTCGCCAGGTTGAGTGATGTGATCGCAACGGTCGGCGGTGGCGGGGCGCATGAAGAAGGATCGCGTCGTGCGCAATCCGCGTGTGCGATCCGGTTCGGCTTGCGTGCCGGCTGCGACCGAGGGCGACGTGCGGTGGCGAGTGCGGCGGCAGGGTATCGAGCAAGTCGGGCACGCACGGAGTCTGACGGGCTCGGTGCGTCCCGCGGCAATAGTGCGAACGTACGCGCGATTGGTGTGTGTCAGGCGGTCGGGCGCGCGATGCGTCAATCGTCGACGGGGGGCGCCGCGCCTTCGCCGGGTACGCTCCATCCCGGGCCGGGCTCCGGCTGCACGTCGCGTGCGTCGAGCGGTTCGCCGCACGCAGAACAGATGGTGACCGCATGCATCAGCTGGCCGCAGGTGCGGTGGCGCAGTTGCACGGGCGGACCCTGGCCGTCGTTCTTCCAGCGGTCGCCCCACGCCATCAGCGCGAGCAGGGCCGGGTAGAGGTCGAGACCTTTGTCCGTCAGCCGGTATTCGAAGCGCGGCGGGCGCTCCTGGTACGTGTGCTTGATCAGCACGCCTTCGTCGACGAGCCGCGCGAGCCGGTCCGCCAGCACGTGGCGCGTCAGGCCGAGCCGTGCCTGGAACGCGTCGAAGCGGCGGCAGCCGAGGAACGCGTCGCGGAGGATCAGCATGGTCCAGCGGTCGCCGAGCACGGCGAGCGTACGCGCGACCGAACAGTTCAGCGTGCCGATGTCATCCCATTTCATCGTCGAGTCTCTTGCAGCGGTTCAGCGAAATAGCGGGCTCGATTATAGAACCCGCCTTCGGTTGCGACGGGCCCGGCCGCGTTGACAACGGCCGGCCTCCCTGTCGATAATGAGTTCCAATTTAGAACTTACTAGCGCGACGACGCGCTTTCAATCCGGAGACAACCCGATGAATTCGCTTCCCCTGTCCGGCCTCGATCTGCTGCGCAATGCGATCGCGGGTGATGCGCCGCTCGCGTCGATCACCGAAACGATCCCGATGCGGCCGCTGGACGTCGAACTCGGCTACGTGAAGTTTTCGGCGCGGGCGGACGGCCGTCATCTGAACCCGCTCGGCGGCGTGCACGGCGGCTTCGCCGCGACGGTGCTCGATTCGGTCACGGGGTGCGCGGTACATTCGATGCTCGACGCGGGCGTTGGCTACGGTACGGTCGATCTGCACGTGAAGATGCTGCGGCCCGTGCCGCGCGACGTCGATCTGATCGCGGAAGGGCGCGTGATTCACCTGTCGCGCTCGCTGGGCGTGGCGGAAGGTACGCTGAAGACGCCCGACGACAAGATCGTCGCGCATGCGTCGGCGACCTGTTTCATTCAGCGACCGCAGTAACGGACCACGGCAGGGCGGCGGTCCTCGCAGGTGCGTATCCGCCGGCTTCGGCGTCGAAGGGGGAATGTAAGCCTGCGCGGCGCCCGTCTGAAGCGGCCGCTTCAGTGTGATAGCGTTTCTGCTTTCCACCGACGCGACAGGAACAGCATGGAATACCGCACACTCGGCGATTCGGGCATCGAGGTCAGCCTGATCGGTCTCGGCACGATGACGTGGGGCGAGCAGAACTCGGAGCGCGACGCGCACGAGCAGATCGACTACGCGATCGCGCAGGGCGTGACGCTGATCGACGCCGCGGAGATGTATCCCGTGCCGCCGAAGCCCGACACGCAAGGCCGCACCGAGCAATACATCGGCACCTGGCTTGCGCGGCATCGCGCGCAGCGCGACCGCATCGTGCTCGCGACGAAGATCGCGGGGCCGGCGCGGCAGCCGCACAATCCGCGCCATATTCGCGGCGAAGGCAACCAGTTCGACCGCAGGAACCTGACCGAAGCGCTCGACGGCAGTCTCAAGCGCCTGCAGACCGATTACGTCGATCTCTATCAACTGCACTGGCCGGACCGCAGCACGACCACGTTCGGCCGTCCTGCCTATCCGTGGGTCGACGACACATACACGGTGCCGATCGAGGAGACGCTCGGCGTGCTCGCGGAATTCGTGAAGGCCGGCAAGGTGCGCGCGATCGGCGTGTCGAACGAAACGCCGTGGGGCGTCGCGCAGTTCCTGCATGCGGCAGAGAAGCTCGGGCTGCCGCGCATCGCCAGCATCCAGAATCCGTATAGCCTGCTGAACCGCACGTTCGAGAACGGGCTGTCGGAATTCACGCATCGCGACGGCGTAGGGCTGCTCGCGTATTCGCCGCTCGCGTTCGGCTGGCTGTCCGGCAAGTACGAGAACGGTGCGCGTCCGGCCGGCGCGCGCATCACGCTGTTCGAGCGCTTCCAGCGCTACAGCAAGCCGCAGGCGGTCGAGGCGACGTCGCGCTACGTCGCGCTCGCGCGGCGTCACGGGCTGTCGCCCGCGCAGTTCGCGCTTGCCTTCGTCAACAGCCGGCCGTTCGTGCACAGCAACCTGATCGGTGCGACGTCGCTCGAGCAGTTGAAGGAGAACATCGGCAGCATCGACGTGAAGCTGTCCGACGCGGTGCTCGCCGAGATCGACGCGCTGCACGAACTGCAGCCGAACCCGGCGCCGTAAACGGCGCACGGCCCGTGCGGCAGCGATGCCGCAACGGGCCGCACCGGCGGCGGATCGCCGCACCGCCGCCGGTTCGGCTACCGCATCTTGAGCCGCGTGCGCGCGACGAACAGCGCGGCGAGGCTCAACAGCGCGCAACCCATCAGGTAGAGCGCCGGCGCCAGCCGGTTGCCGGTCGCGCTGATCAGCCAGGTGATGACAAACGGCGCGAAACCGCCGAACAGCGTGACGCCCGTGTTGTAGCTGACGGCGAGCCCCGTTGCGCGCGTCTGCGACGGGAACAGCTCGGCCATCAGCGCCGGCAGCGCGCCGCAGTACATCGCCTTCAACGCGCCGATCCACACCAGTGCCGCGAGCATTGCCGCGAACGATGCGTGGCGCGTGAGCCACGCGAACGTCGGCCAGACGGTGACGAGCATCAGGAGGGCCGCGACCGCCATCATGCGGATCCGTCCGGTGCGATCGGACAGGTGCCCGACGACCGGCGTGACGAGCGTGAGCACGAAGCCGGTCGCGAGCGTCGCGGCGAAGCCCGTCGACGCGGGCAGCCCGAGCTGCCGGATCGCGTAGGTCGGCATGTACAGCACCATGTAGTTGAGCGCGGTCGAGATCACGAGCGCGCCGATCGACAGCAGCAGCCGCAACTTCTGATCCGCGAACAATTCGCGCACGGGCGCCTCGGAGCGGGCCTGCGCCTTGAACTCGACGCCTTCGTCGACGTAGCGGCGGATGTACAGCCCGACCGGGCCGATCGCGAGACCGAACAGGAACGGCACGCGCCAGCCCCAGCTTTCGAGTTGCGCGGTGGTCAGCGTGGCCGTCAGCAGCGCGCCGAAGCCCGATGCGAGCAGCGTCGCGAGGCCCTGGCTCGCGAACTGCCAGCTCGACATGAAGCCGCGCCGCTGCGGTGCGTGCTCGACGAGGAACGCGGTCGAGCTCGCGAATTCGCCGCCCGCGGAAAAGCCCTGCATCAGTCGCGACAGCATGATCCCGAGCGGCGCGAGTATGCCGATCGACGCGTAAGTCGGCATCAGCGCGATCAGCAGCGTGCCGGCCATCATCATCGCGATCGACAGCAGCAGCGACGCCTTGCGGCCTGCGCGATCCGCGTACGCACCGAGCACGAAGCCGCCGATCGGCCGGATCAGGTAGGACAGCCCGAACGTGCCGAGCGTGAGCATCAGCGACGTCGCTTCGCTCGTGGCGGGAAAGAACAGCCTGGCGATCGTCACCGCGAAGAAGCCGTAGACGATCAGGTCGAACCATTCGAGCGCGTTGCCGATCGATGCCGCGAAGATGATGCGCCGGATCTGCGCGGCGCTGGGGCGGGCGACTTCGTGCGAGGTCAGGGTGGTCGTGTTCATCGTGTGGGCAGCTTCCTTGAAAGGGGGCGAAGCGCGCGTTACAGGGCGGCGGCAGCCGTGGCGGGCGCCGCTTGGCGAACGGTCGGCGCGTCGTCGCCGAGATCCCAGAAGAGGCCGGCCATCATCTGCAGCCCTTCGCGGACGACGCTTGCAAGCAGATGCTCGTCGGGGGCGTGCTGCGAGCACGCCGGGTACGAATGCGGCACCCACAGCGTCGGCAGTCCGAGCGTCTCGGCGAACACCTCGTTCGGCAGCGTGCCGCCGAGATTCGGCAGGATCGCGGGCCGCTTGCCGGTGGTGCGCGCGAGCGACGCGACGGCCCAGCGGACCCACGGATCGTCCGGCGACAGGCGCGTCGCCGGTGCGCCGCGCTCGACGTCGATCTCGACGTCGGCGAAGCCGTGCGCATCGAGGTGCGCGCGCAGGTGCGCATGCAGCGCTTCCCAGTCGGTGCCGACGACGAAGCGCAACTGGCAGTGCGCATACGCGACGGGCGGGATCGCATTGACGGGGTGCTCGGGATTGCCCGCCTTGAAGGCGAGGATCTCGAAGGTGTTCCAGCCGAATACGCGCTCGGCCGCGGAGAGGCCGGGCTCGCCCCAGTCCGCGTCGAGCGCCGGATCGCCGGGGCCGCCGCCCACGGCAAGATCGGCGAGCGCGTCGCGCACGGCGGCCGGGATCGGCGGCGGACGCAGCCCCGCGACGCGAATCGCGCCGCGGGCGTCGACGAGGCTCGCGAGGGCATGGGCAAGCACGATCGCCGGGTTGCGCAGCAGTCCGCCCCAGTTGCCGGAATGGTGCGCGCCGTCGCGGGCGCGCAGGCCCAGCCTGAAGTTGACCGAGCCGCGCGAGCCGAGGAACACGGTCGGGCGCGCAGCGGCGATGCGCGGACCGTCGGATGCGATCAGCACGTCGGCCGCGAGCGCGTCGCGCTCCCGGCGGCACAGCGCGTCGAGGCCCGGCGACCCCGTTTCCTCGCCCATATCGATCAGCAGTTTCGCGTTGAAGCCGAGCCGGCCGCCGCGCGCGTCGAGCACGCTCGCCAGCGCGGCCAGGTTGATGGTGTGCTGGCCCTTGTTGTCGGCGCTGCCGCGGCCGTACCAGCGGTCGCCGTCGGCCGTCAGCGTCCACGGCGACAGCGGCGCGCGCCATTGCGCGTCGTAGCCGCGCACGACGTCGCCGTGACCGTAGATCAGCACGGTCGGCAGCGCGTCGTCTTCGTGGCGGGACGCGAGCAGGAACGGGCCGCCGCCGTCGACGGGGTTGTCGACGATCCGCGATGCGAAGCCGAGACGGGCGGCCTCGGGCGCGATTTCGTCGCTCAGGTAGGCGCGCAGCGCGGCTTCGTTGCCGCTGTCCTGGCTTTCGGTGCGCAGGCCGACGCGGCGGCTCAGGGTCGTGAAGAACGCACCGGATTCGAACTGGTTCAGCGCGTGCTGGATGGCGGCGGTACGGCTCAAGTCGTGTCTCCTGGGTCGAGGGCTGCACGCGCGTGTCGTGCATGCAGCGGGAAGTGCGATCGATTCTAGAAAGCCGTTTTTTTTGTCACAATGATCGAATTTCGAACCTTTCTTTGCCGAAAAGGCAAAGCAGACTGACCAAGCGCGGCGTGGAGACGGAACGATGGCGGCTTTCCTGCATGGCCTGGCGTTGCGGTATTTCGTGGAGGTGGCGCGTACCGGCTCGATCAGCGACGCATCCGCGCGGCTGCATGTGGCCGTGTCGGCGATCAGCCGCCAGATCGCGAAGCTCGAGGGCGAGCTCGGCGCGCCGTTGTTCGAGCGCCGGCCGCGCGGGATGGCGCTGTCGGAGGCGGGCGAGCGGCTGCTGGCGTTCGCGCAGCGCAGCCTGCTCGAGGCCGAGCACGTGATGAAGGACATCGGCGGGCTCGACGCGCTGCACGGCAGCCTGCTGAAGATAGCGTGCTCGGAAGGGTTCGCGATCGATTTCCTGCCCGGCGCGCTCGCGAGCTTCAAGGCGCGTCACCCGGGCGTCGACTTCTCCGTGTGGGTCGTGTCGCCGGCGGACGCGACGCGGCGCGTGCGCGACGGCGATGCGGACATCGCGCTGACCTTCAGCCTCGCGCCGGAGAAGGGCGTGCGCGTCGAGCATACCGAGCGCGCGCCGATCTTCGCGCTGGTGCGTCACGACCATCCCCTCGCGACACGCGGCGCGGTATCGCTCGCCGATGTCGCGTGTCACCCGCACGTGCTGCCCGAGGCCGGCACGACGGTGCGCCAGCTGATCGACATCGCATGCGCGCTCGACGGGCTGCTGCTCGAGCCCGAGCTGACGAGCGACAACACGGCGGCGATGTACGGCTACGCGCGGCGTACGGGCGCGGTGATGTTCACGGGGCTGCTGTCGGTGCGCGACCGCTGCGACGCGGACGGCTTCGTCGTCGTGCCCGTGACGAACCCGCAGCTTCGCGAGCGCAGCATCCAGGTGCAGACGATGGCGGGGCGCGACCTGCCCACGTCGGTACGGGCTTTTCGCGATCACCTGATCGACGCGATGCAGGCCGCCGCGCCGCCGCCGGCCGTCGGGCGCGGACCGAGACGCCGGCCCGTGAGATAATCGCCAATCCGCCTTCCGCGTCCGTGCGGCTCATCGAGCCGCATCGCCCCTGTTCGACACCGAATTGAAGAACCTGATTGCCACCCTCGATCGCGCCGGCGAGTTCGACGAGCTCATCGACGTGCGCACGCCGCTCGAGTTCGCCGAGGATCATATTCCCGGCGCGCTGAACGCGCCCGTGCTCGGCAACGAGGAGCGCGCGCTGATCGGCACGATGTACCGTCAGGTCTCGCCCTACGAGGCGACGCGGGTCGGCGCGGCGATCGTCGCGCGCAACATCGCGCGCCATCTCGACACCACGTTCGCCGACCGGCCGCGCAACTGGCGGCCGCTGATCTACTGCTGGCGCGGCGGCATGCGTTCGGGCTCGATGACGACCTGGTTCAACCTGATCGGCTGGAAGGCGCGCCAGCTTGAAGGCGGATACAAGACCTACCGCCGCTCGGTGTGCGCGACGCTCGACTTGCTGCCGACGCGCTTTCGCTACATCGCGCTTGTCGGCCATACGGGCTGCGGCAAGACGCGCCTGCTGAACGCCCTGGGCGACGTGGGCGCGCAAACGCTCGATCTCGAAGCGCTCGCGTGTCACCGCGGCTCGCTGCTCGGCGCGTTGCCTGGCAAGCCGCAGCCGACGCAGAAAGGGTTCGATTCGGGGCTCGTCGGGGCGCTCGAGCGTTTCGACCCCCAATGGCCGGTGTTCGTCGAATCGGAAAGCCGCAAGATCGGGCTCGTGCAGTTGCCGATCGCGCTGGTCGACGCGTTTCACGCGGGGCCGTGGGTGCAGGTCGAGGCGACGCACGACGAGCGCATCGACTTCCTCCTCAACGACTATGGCCATCTGTTCGACGATCCGGCGGCCTTCAAGGCGCAACTGCATCGATTGATCGGCCTGCACAGCCGCGACGAGGTGACGCGCTGGAACGCGCTGATCGATGCAGACGCGCGCGCCGACCTGTTCGCCGAACTGATCGACAGGCATTACGATCCCGCCTATGCGCGTACCTACCGCGCGACGTACGGCAAGCCGAACCGGGTGCTGACGCTCACGTTCCGGCCCAACGCGGCGGACGTGGGCGAGCAGGCGCGCACGCTGCTGGCCCGGCTCGCGCAAGCCGGGCTGCCCGCGTCGGCCGCGCTCGCGACGGGCGCGGAATCCGTAATCGACAAAAACCAATCGACGACCACACGATGACGACCACACGCACCCAACCCGGCCCGGCCCTCGGCTGGATGACCTTCCTGCTGATCGCGGTCGCGGGCCTGTTCTATGTGAAATGGTTTCCGTACTACAACAAGGCGTTCGTTGCCGCCGAGCATCATTCGATCGGCCAGTCGATCCTGATGGGCACGTCGGCGGCCGCACCCGAGCCGTCGCTGAAGGCGGCGCTCGACTACGCATGGGCGTACGGCAAGGCGATCTGGCAGGCGATGGTGCTCGGCCTGCTGCTCGGTTCGGCCGTGCAGGCGTTGCTGCCCGCGCACTGGGTCGCGCGCGTGCTCGGCCGTACCGGGTTCGGCAGCGTCGCCGCGGGCGGCCTGCTGTCGCTGCCCGGGATGATGTGCACGTGCTGCGCGGCGCCGGTCGTCGCGGGCCTGCGGGCTCGCAACGCATCGCCGGGCGGCGCGGTCGCGTTCTGGCTCGGCAACACGGTGCTGAACCCGGCGGCGCTGGTCTTCATGGGCTTCGTGCTCGGCTGGCACTGGAGCATGCTGCGCCTCGTGCTCGGCATCGCGATGGTGTTCGGGATCGGCTATCTGCTGAACCGGCTCGCGCGCCCGGGCGACGCCAGCGTCGACGATGCGCAGCTCGCCGCGCTGGCGGCCGGGCAGGCCGCGGCCGGCAATCCGTTCGTCCGCTGGATGAAGCTGCTCGCGCGCATGGTCGTGCGGCTCGTGCCCGAATACATCGTGCTCGTGCTGCTGCTCGGCGCCGCGCGTGCATGGCTGTTCCCGCATATCGGTCCGGACATCGGCAACCATCTCGGCTGGATCGTCGCGTTTGCGATTGCCGGCATGCTGTTCGTGATCCCGACTGCCGGGGAAGTGCCGATCATCCAGGCAATGCTGTCGCTCGGCATGGGCGTCGGCCCGGCCGCGGCCCTGCTGATGACGCTGCCGCCGATCAGCGTGCCGTCGCTCGCCATGCTCGCGCGTTCGTTCAAGCCGTACATGCTGGCCATCGTCGCGATCCTCGTCGTCGTGTTCGGGATCGCGAGCGGCCTGCTCGCGGTCGCGCTCGGGTTCTGACACGCGCGAGCGGTGCGCCGACCGGCGCCATCGTCGTATTCATCCGGCGCCGCCGTTTCGCGCGTGCGGTGCCCTTTACAAGAAGCAAACAGGAAAACGCATGACCCAACCGAAGATCCATCCTCGACTCGAAAAGGCGCTGACGCGCGGCGATCTCTCGATCCGCCAGGCCAATTCCGCGCGGGCGACCGCCGTGCTGAACGCACTCGGCACGATGATCATCGAGGCCTCCGCAACGATCGGCGTCGAGGCCAGCATCGAGATCCCGCAGGGCGACCGCATTTACGATCCGGTCAACGGCTTGTGGCCGCAGAAGATGCTGGTGTCGTTCGACGGCCCGGTGGACGAAGCCGAGAAGGAGGAGCTGCGCACGGTGTATCTGGTGGCAGACGATCCGGGCACGCAGTTCCGCGTCGAATGGCACCGCGCGGACGGCAAGCTCGGCCGCCAGGAAGGCGGCCCGCTCGCGACCGTCGCGTTCCTGACCGACGTCGAGATCCCGTGGAGCGACGACGACGAGTAACGTCGTCGCATGATGCCGGCGCCGCGTGCGCCGGCCGTCAGCGCATCATCCGTCGCCGGAACAGCCACGCGGACAGCAGAAAGCCGCCGACCGCGTAGCCGGCCAGTACGGCGACGTGCAACGCGACATCCGTCGCCGGCCGGCCCAGCATCGCGGGCCGGATCAGCTCGACCGCGTTCGCGAGCGGCAGCGCATGCGCTGCGTGCTGCGCGATCGGCGGCAACTGCGAGGTCGGGAAAAACACGCCCGACAGCAGCAGCATGGGCGTCAGCACGAGCGTCTGATAGAACATGAAGAAATCGTACGACGGTGCGAGCGCCGTGACGATCATCGCGACGGCGGCGAACGCGAGGCCCGCGAGCGCGATCACGGGCAGCGCGGCGAGCATCGACGGAAACCGCGCGTAGCCGAGCGCGCCCGCGACGAGCATGATCGCGGCGCCGGACAGCATCGCCTTGCTGGCTGCCCAGACAATCTCGCCGAGCACGATGTCGCCGAGCGCGAGCGGCGTATGCATGATGGCTTCCCACGTGCGCTGCACGTGCATCCGCGAGAAACCCGAGTACATCGATTCGAAGCTCGCGGACATCATCACGCTGGACCCGACCGTGCCGGCCGCGAGAAACGCGATATACGACACGCCGTCGACGTGGCCGAGCATCAGGCCGAGCCCGAAACCCAGCCCGAACAGATAGATCATCGGATCGGCAAGATTGCCGAACATCGATGCAAGCGCGAGCTTGCGCCACACGAGATAGTTGCGTCGCCAGACGGCGGCCCAGTTGGTCGCGTTTGCCGGCAGCGCGATCGCGAAGCGCGACTCGCGTTGTGGCGCGGACGGTGCGGCGGCGGAATAGTTGCGGACATCCATGTTCGATCAGTCCTGCATTTCGCGGCCCGTGAGCCGCAGGAACACATCTTCCAGATTGGCCGGGCGATGCAGATAGCGCAATCCCGTACGACCCTTGAGCCGCGCGTTGAGCGGCTCGGGGTCGCTCACGTAGCAGAACAGCGTTTCGCCGCTGATCTCGGTGTGTTTCGCGAAGGCCGACAGCTCGTCGCGCAGTGCAACCGGATCGGACCCGTAGATCTCGATCACGTCGCAGCCGATCTCCGATTCGATCAGCGCGCGCGGCGCGCCCTCGGCGATCTTGCGGCCTTCCTCGATCACGCACAGGCGGTCGCACAGCCGTTCGGCCTCTTCCATGAAGTGCGTGGTGATCAGGATCGTCTTGCCGCGCGCGAGCAGTGAACGCAGCCGCTCCCACATCAGGTGCCGCGCCTGCGGGTCGAGGCCGGTGGTCGGCTCGTCGAGCACGAGCACGTCGGGATCGTTGACGAGCGCACGGGCAAGCGTGAGACGGCGCTTCATGCCGCCCGACAACTCGCCGACCTTCGCGTCGGCCTTGTTCTCGAGCTTCGCGAATTCCAGCAGCGGCTGTACCAGCGCGCGTGCCGCCTGCGTCGGAATGCCGAAATAGCGGCCGAACACGAGCAGGTTTTCGCGCACGCTGAAGTCGGGGTCGAGATTGTCGAACTGGGGCACCACGCCGACGCGCTGGCGCGCATGCCGCGCACGCGATGGGACCGGTTCGCCGCACAGCGAAATGCTGCCGGCGTCGGGTTGGGCGAGGCCGAGCAGCATCTTCAGCGTCGTGGTCTTGCCGGCGCCGTTCGGCCCGAGCAGGCCGTAGCATTCGCCGGCCTGCACGGTGAACGACAGGCCGTTGACGACGCGCTTGTCGCCGTAGTGCTTGACGACGTTCCGGAAATCGATCGGTGCAACGGACATGGGCAGTTTGTCGTTGTGTGCGGGCGCGGAAGCGTTCCGGCGCCGGATGCGTGGCCGGCGGGCGAACGGATCGGACGAATGCGTGTCACACGGGCATGACCGAAGCGTGCGCCCCGTGCGCCTGACGGCACGCGGGAGTACGAACGGGCCATTCTAGTGCATCGGCTGCGTCGCTTCAGCGCATGCGTGCACGGTGCGATGCATGCCCGCACCGATCGTGCACCGCATCATCGCGCACATGCCAGGCGGGGCGAATCAGCGTTTTCCATCCCTTGCGTCCTGAATTGCGGCGCACCATGATGAAGGCGTGGGCTCGTATTGCGATAGGGAGGTTACATGGCTAGCTACAACAAGATTCTGCTGTGTTACGACGGCTCGCTCGAAGGGCGCAAGGCACTGCGCTGCGGCGCCAATCTCGCCATGGACCTGAAGGCGGAAACGCACTTGCTGTCGGTGGTCGACATGCGCTCGAGCATTGCGCAGAGCGCGGGTCTGCTGACCGACGTCGCGTGCGGCCGGTTCGAGGAAACAGCACGCGAAATCCTGCAGGAAGGCGTGAACTGGCTACGCGAGCGCGGGGTGCAAGCCGAGGGCCATTTCGCGTTCGGCTATCCGATCGATGAAATCGCGAATCTCGCGACGGAGCTGAATGTCGACCTCGTCGTCGTCGGCCACCGGTGCCGCAGCGGGCTCTCGAGATGGTGGATGGGGTCGGGCAACACGCAACTGCTCGATCGCGTGAACTGCAGCATTCTGGTGGCGTGTTCGTCGGCGCAGGAGCAGAAGGCCGAGATGGCGCGCGAGCGTGAAGCGGCCACGGCGAGCGGCAAATGATCGTCTGATGCGATGGCGGCCTGGCCGGCGATTCGCGCGGGTCGGGCGCCACGCCGGATCAACCGCGCGGGCGCCGACCGCGAGCCGTTACGCGTGCAGGTCGATCGCAGACAACTTCCACGAGAACAGGCCGAAGCGGTGGAAGATAGCCGCATAGCGTGTGCCGTCGGCACTGCGCTGGTAGGTCACGACGAACTCGTCGATGTTCCGGTAGCCGGCGCTGGTTTGCTGCCGGTGCGGCGGATTCTCCGGATCGCCCGGGCCGGCCGGCGCGGCAGAGGCCGGAGCCGGCAATGACGCGGCGCCCGTGTTGCTGCCCGCAACGGCGGCACTTGCCGGGGCCGGGCTGGCCGACGCGTTGCCCGGTGCATGGCCAGGCGGCAGATTCGACCATTCAGGTGGACGCTCGTCCGGCGTGCCGCGCGGCGGCAAGCCGCTCATCAGTGCGGCCACGCCCTCCGGGGTCGTATACGCATCGACCAGCGGGCCGATCAGCGCGGACCCGATCAGTGCGCCGATCATCGCGAGCGGATTGTCTTTCTTCACCGCGTCGATCCGGCGCATCAGTTCTTCCGTGACCTGCTGCTTGAGGCTGATGCGCAGCGACGGAAAATCCACGTATTCACTGATGACCTGCGCGTCGCGCGCATCGATCGCCGATTTCAGACGACCGAGCGCGACATACGGCGACGCGTACGCATAGCCGATCGCCGCAATGACCGCGACGGCCAGCACGACGATCAGCAGGGGCTTGAGCCGCGATGCGCGGCCCGGCGATACGGTCACGTTGCCTCCGGTGCGGGAATGTTCCGCAATCAGAGACCGTTTTGCGCGGCCGATCGTTCCTCTGCGATGCAGCGGTCGATCATGCGGCATACGGCATCGATCGTGCCGACCATGATCAGGCGGGAACGGCCGTGATACACGCGTACCGGCGCGCGGCGCGCGGGTTCCGCGTGATTCAGGCCGGCGTTCAGCGACACCCGCGCGAAAGCGGGGAGCGCCGACGGCAGCAGGGGCGCCTGCCGTTCGACTGCGATTTCTTCTTGCACCGGCGCGGCCGCGGATAGCGGCGCGCAGGGCGTGCGGCCGCGCAGATGACGCAGGCGACCGAATTGGCGGAAAGGCAGCAGGCGGGCAAGGCGTTCCATGATGTTCTCCTCAGCGAGACGGAATGTCAGAGTTCGCCCGAGCGAATCAGCCCGACGGCGATGCCTTCCAGCGCGAATTCCGCGCTGCCGGCCTTGACGAAGATGTTTTCGTAATCGGGGTTCTCCGCGATCAGCTCGAGACCGCCCGGCCGGCGCATCAGGCGCTTGACCGTGACGTCGTCGCCGAGACGCGCGACGATGATCTGGCCGTCCTTCGCTTCCGTGCGTTTCTGCACGGCGAGGAGGTCGCCGTCGAGAATGCCGGCATCGCGCATCGACAGGCCGCGCACCTTCAGCAGGTAGTCGGGCTTGCTGGAGAACAGCGCGGGATCGCACGCGTAATGCTGCGAGATGTGTTCCTGCGCGAGGATCGGGCTGCCGGCTGCGACGCGGCCGACGAGCGGCAGCGACAACTGCATCAGGCCGGCGTGCGGCAGCGTGAACTGGTGCGGGGCGTCGTCGATGCCGAGCAGGCGGATGCCGCGCGACGCGCCGGCGGCCAGCTCGATGACGCCCTTGCGCGCCAGTGCGCGCAGGTGCTCCTCGGCCGCATTCGGCGAACTGAAGCCCAGTTCGGCCGCGATCTCGGCGCGGGTGGGCGGGAATCCGGAGCGCTCGATCGCGCGGCGGATCAAGTCGAACACTTGCTGCTGACGGGCGGTGAGTTTGGTCATGGCTCAACTGTATGGATAGACAGTGAGCTGTATTTTTATACAGTACTCCGCGAATTTCAAGTGTTACGTGAGGTTCGACGCGATCGCGCCGGTTCCGCCGCGATTTCGCGACGTCCTGACGCCGGTTCATCTGCCGCAACCGTCCATCCCGTCTGCGTTAGCACTTTTGAGTATTAAAAAATAAGGAACGATTATTTTTAATCATGTAACCCGTTCGTTAGACTGGCCCGACATCGCAATACCGACAACACTGGAGAACCAAGGATGGCGAAGCGCAATACGGGGCTGGTGGGCGGAGTGGGCCGCCTGATCGCAACACTCGCGCTGGGCGCGGCGGCGGTGCTGGGCGTCGCGTCGCATGCGTGGGCCGATACGACTTTCCTGAACGTGTCGTACGACCCGACGCGCGAGCTGTATCAGGACTTCAACCAGGCGTTCGGCAAGGAGTGGAAGGCGAAGACGGGCGAGACCGTCAACTTCAAGCAGTCGCACGGCGGTTCGGGCGCGCAGGCGCGCTCGGTGCTCGACGGCCTGCAGGCCGACGTCGTCACGCTGGCGCTGGCCTACGACATCGATGCGCTCGCGAACAAGGGGCTCGTCAACAAGGACTGGCAGAAGCGCCTGCCGGACAACGCGTCGCCGTATACGTCGACGATCGTGTTTCTCGTGCGCAAGGGCAATCCGAAGGGGATCAAGGACTGGGAAGACCTGACCAAGCCGGGCATCTCGATCGTCACGCCGAACCCGAAGACGTCGGGCGGCGCGCGCTGGAACTACCTGGCCGCGTGGGCGTACGCGCAGCACAAGCCGGGCGGCAACGAGCAGACGGCCAAGGAATTCGTCACGAAGCTCTACAAGAATGCGGGCGTGCTCGATTCGGGCGCGCGGGGCGCGACGACGAGCTTCGTGCAGCGCGGGATCGGCGACGTGCTGATCGCGTGGGAAAACGAGGCGTTCCTGTCGGTCAAGGAATTCGGCACCGACAAGTTCGAGATCGTGGTGCCGTCGGTGAGCATCCTGGCCGAACCGCCCGTCGCGGTGGTCGACAAGGTGGTGGACAAGAAGGGCACGCGCAAGCTGGCCGAAGCGTACCTGAACTTCCTGTACAGCCCGCAGGGCCAGGAGATCGCGGCGCGCAACTACTATCGCCCGCGTTCGAAGAACGTGCCGGCGGAGCTCACGAAGCAGTTCCCGAAGCTGAAGCTGTACACGGTCGACGACACGTTCGGCGGCTGGACGAATGCGCAGAAGACGCATTTCGCGGACGGCGGCGTGTTCGATTCGATCTACAAGCCGCAGTAACGCCATAACGACAGCGGCGCGCCACGACAGCGCGCCGCATCCCCGACGGGCCGCCGGCGCAATTGCATTGCGCCGGCGTTTGCGTCGGACCCATGAGCTGCATCGACCCAGCAAGAGCATCCGATGACGACGTACACCTTTCGCAAGCCGAGCGCGCTGCCCGGTTTCGGCGTGACGCTAGGCATCACGGTGGCCTATTTGAGCCTCGTGGTGCTGATTCCGCTCGCCGCCACGTTCCTGAAGACCGCGACGCTGTCGTGGGACCAGTTCGTCACCGCCGTCACGTCGCCGCGCGTGCTCGCGTCCTACCGGCTGACGTTCTCGGCCGCGCTCGGCGGCGCATTGATCAACGCCGTGTTCGGCTTCCTCGTCGCATGGGTGCTGGTGCGCTACACGTTCCCGCTCAAGCGCATCGTCGACGCGATCGTCGATCTGCCGTTCGCGCTGCCCACCTCGGTCGCCGGCATTTCGCTCGCGGCCGTCTATGCGACCAACGGCTGGGTCGGCCAGTATCTCGCGCCGCTCGGCATCAAGATCGCGTTCACGCCCGCCGGCGTGCTGGTCGCGCTGACCTTCATCGGGCTGCCGTTCGTCGTGCGCACGGTGCAGCCGGTGCTGGAGGATTTCGAGCGCGAGCAGGAAGAGGCGGCCGCGTGCCTCGGCGCGTCGCGCTGGCTGACGTTCCGCCGCGTGGTGCTGCCGGCCGTGCTGCCGGCGCTCCTGACCGGTTTCGCGCTGGCGTTCGCGCGCGCGCTCGGCGAATACGGCTCGGTGATCTTCATCGCCGGCAACGTGCCGATGAAATCCGAGATTACGTCGCTGCTCATCATTACCAAGCTGGAGCAGTACGACTACGCGGGCGCGACCGCGCTCGCGGTCGTCATGCTCGTGGTGTCGTTCCTGATGCTGCTGCTGATCAACACGCTGCAGTGGTATCTGCAGCGCCGGACGAGCAAGGGCGCGAGCGGCCCCGCGCCCGCCGCCGTCACCGCCGTCGCAACAGGAGGCCAGCAATGAGCCAGGAGGCGAGCGCCGTGCTGAAAAACCCGTCGGCGGCCACGCGTGCCGCGAAACGGCTCGATCCCGTCAGCGAGTCGCGCGTCGTGCGCTGGCTGCTCACGGGCATCGCGCTGGCGTTCCTCGCGTTCTTCCTCGTCGTGCCGCTCGCCGCGGTGTTCGTCGAGGCGTTGCGCAAGGGCATCGGCTTCTATCTCGAATCGCTGGCCGATCCCGACGCGTGGTCGGCGATCAAGCTGACGCTCACCGTCGCGCTGATCGCCGTGCCGCTGAACCTCGTGTTCGGCGTATGCGCGTCGTGGGCGATCGCGAAGTTCGAATTCCGCGGCAAGGCGCTGCTGACGACGCTGATCGACCTGCCGTTCTCGGTGTCGCCGGTGATCTCGGGCCTCGTGTACGTGCTGATGTTCGGTGCGCAAGGGTGGCTCGGGCCGTGGCTGCAGGATCACGACGTGCAGATCATCTTCGCGGTGCCGGGCATCGTGCTCGCGACGATCTTCGTCACGTTCCCGTTCGTCGCGCGCGAGCTGATTCCGCTGATGCAGGCGCAGGGCACCGACGAGGAGGAGGCTGCACGCGTGCTCGGCGCGTCGGGCTGGCAGATCTTCCGCCGCGTGACGCTGCCGAACGTGAAGTGGGGCCTGCTGTACGGCGTGATCCTCTGCAACGCGCGCGCGATGGGCGAGTTCGGCGCGGTGTCGGTCGTGTCCGGCCATATCCGCGGCCAGACCGACACGATGCCGCTGCACGTCGAGATCCTGTACAACGAATACAACTTCGCGGCGGCGTTCGCGGTGGCGTCGGTGCTGGCGCTGCTGGCGCTCGTCACGCTCATGCTGAAGCTGATCGCCGAGCGTCACCTTGCCGCCGAACTGGCCGGCACGCGCGACGCCGCTCCCGCACACGCCGGCCCCGTCGCCGCCGTTTCGTCGAAATCGTAAAGAGGCAACCAGAATGGGTATCACCGTCCGTCACCTTCAGAAGCGCTTCGGCGATTTCACGGCGCTCGACAACGTATCGCTCGACTTCCCGCCCGGCGAACTGGTTGCGCTGCTCGGGCCGTCGGGCTGCGGCAAGACCACGCTGCTGCGCGTGATCGCGGGCCTTGAGCACGCGGACGCCGGCCAGGTCGTGCTGCAGGGGCTCGACGTCGCGTCGGTCGGCGCGCGCGACCGTCAGGTCGGCTTCGTGTTCCAGCACTATGCGCTGTTCCGTCACATGACGGTATTCGAGAACGTCGCGTTCGGGCTGCGCGTGAAGCCGCGCCGCGAGCGGCCGTCGGAGGCCGCGATTCGCGACAAGGTGCACGAGCTGCTGAAGCTGGTGCAGCTCGACTGGCTCGCGCAGCGCTATCCGTCCGAGCTGTCGGGCGGCCAGCGCCAGCGTATCGCGCTGGCCCGGGCGCTCGCGGTCGAGCCGAAGGTGCTGCTGCTCGACGAGCCGTTCGGCGCGCTCGATGCGAAGGTCCGCAAGGAACTGCGCGGGTGGCTGCGTCGCCTGCACGACGACCTGCATATCTCGACGATCTTCGTCACGCACGATCAGGAAGAGGCGCTGGAAGTCGCCGATCGCATCGTCGTGCTGAACCGCGGCCACGTCGAGCAGGTCGGCAGCCCGCAGGACGTCTATGATCATCCTCAGAGTGCGTTCGTGTACGAGTTCCTCGGCGCGGCCAACCGGTTGCCGGGCACGGTCGCCGGGCGCGGTTTCGTCGCCGAGGGCGCGGCCGCACCGATCGAGGTCGACGCCGATTTTGCCGGGCCGGCGAACGCGTACGTGCGGCCGCACGACCTGCAGCTCTGGCCGGCGGGCGAAGACCACCGCGACGGCATCGCGGTGGACGTGCGTCGCGTGATTCCGCTCGGCGGGTCGGTGCGCGTGGAACTGGAGGCGAGGGCCGGCGGCGCGCTCGAGGCGGAACTCGATCGCGATGCATGGCGGGCGCTGTCGCTGCAGGTCGGCGACGGTGCGACGGCCGTGCCGCGCGCGGTGCGCGTGTTTCCCGCGCGTTGACGCCGGCATGCGGGGCAGGGGGCGGAACGCGCTCCGTTTCGACAATCAAACAACGACAGCCTAAGAGGCATACCCATGAATTTTCAGCAATTGCGGTTCGTGCGCGAAGCAGTGCGCCAGAACATGAACCTGACGGAAGTCGCGAACGTGCTGTACACGTCGCAGTCCGGCGTGTCGAAGCAGATCAAGGATCTCGAGGATGAGCTGGGCGTCGACATCTTCATCCGGCGCGGCAAGCGGCTGACGGGGCTCACGGAGCCCGGCAAGGCCGTGCACCAGCTGATCGAACGGATGCTGCTCGACGCCGAGAACCTGCGCCGCGTCGCGCGCCAGTTCGCCGACCAGGACAGCGGCCACCTCGTCGTCGCGACGACCCACACGCAGGCGCGCTACGCCTTGCCGAAGGTGATCCGGCAGTTCACCGACGTGTTCCCGAAGGTGCATCTGGCGCTGCGCCAGGGCAGCCCGCAGCAGATCGCGCAGATGATCCTGAACGGCGAGGCCGATCTCGGCATCTCGACCGAGGCGCTCGACCGCTATCCGGACATCGTCACGTTCCCGTGCTATTCGTGGCACCACACGGTCGTCGTGCCGAAGGGCCATCCGCTCGTCGGCCGCGAGAACCTGACGCTCGAGGAAATCGCCGAGTATCCGATCATCACGTACGACCAGGATTTCACGGGCCGTTCGCACATCGACCAGGCGTTCACGCAGGCAGGCGCCGTGCCCGACGTCGTGCTGACCGCGATCGATGCGGACGTGATCAAGACCTACGTCGAACTCGGGATGGGGATCGGCGTCGTCGCGGCGATGGCGTACGATCCGCAGCGCGACACGGGGCTCGTCGCGCTCGACACGCAGCACCTGTTCGAAGCGAGCACGACGCGGGTCGGGCTGCGCAAGGGCGCGTTCCTGCGTGCGTACGCGTACCGGCTGATCGAGATGTTCGCGCCGCACCTGAACGAAGCGGAAATCGCAGGGCTGTTGCGCGAAGCCGTCTGACGGCAGCACCCTCCGTGCCGTCGGCGCGGAGGGCGCGCATCTCCAGTCCACCCGCCGGGCGGCCTTCCGCGGTCGTCCGGTTCGTCGAACCATCGACCGCATTGCGGTTGCCAACCCGGATCGTCGCGCCAGGCGGCGATCGATACGCGTACCGCTGCCATCAAAAGAACAAGACAGCAGGTTCGAACGCGCCGTTCCGGTTTCCCCCATCGCCCTGTCCCGCGGGTCGTTTGTCCGCGGATATGATTCAATGCGCGTGAATGTCGGCCAGCCCGCATTCATCGGGCAACGCGCGCTGCGTGTCCGCACCGGCACACCCGACAGCCGGTCGCGCAGCGTGCAGCACGCAACACGCGTGACGATGAGGTGAACGCAATGAATCTGAAATGGTTTCTCTTTTCCTTCAAAGGCCGGGTCGGGCGCCTGCCGTGGTGGATCTACGCGCTGGCTTCCACGGTGCTCGGCGCGCTTTTCGATGCGGGCTCCAGCGGTGCGCCGAATGACAATCTGCCGCTGCCGGCGATATTGCTCCTGTTCGTCATCGCGGTCGTCGCGGTGTGGTCGTCGATTGCGGTCGGTGTGAAACGGCTGCACGACATCGACAAGTCGGGATGGTGGATGCTGCTGCTGTTCGTGCCGATCGTCGGCGTGCTCGCGTTGTTCGTGATGAACGGCTTCATCGCCGGCACGCCTCATGCGAACCGCTTCGGCGACGCGCCGTCGGCCGATGCGGACGAGCCGGCGCAGCAGGGCCCGGTGTGATACGCACTCAGAAAAACCCTTAAATATTGATCAGACAGGTTGCGCGCCGAAGCGAATCGGTACAGCATAGCCGTCACGCCGCCGGCGGCCCGCCGGCGGCGGCGCGTTGACGACAGCACGCGCCAGGCAGTCGGCCGTCTGCCTCGCTTCCATTCCGTGGTACCGACAGCAGCATCGATGGCCATTGCCCGGGTAGTGTGGCGCAAACGTTTGCTCACATTAAAACAACATCCGGCCCACTCGGGCCAGTCGCCAGGAGATGTGTATGAATGTCCTCTTTCGCCGTCGCTTCCTGACCGCCGCGCTTGCCGCCGTCGCGGTTGCCGCCACCCCGGCCGTCCACGCACAATCCACGGCCAAGCCGAAGGTCGCGCTCGTGATGAAGTCGCTCGCCAACGAGTTCTTCCTGACGATGGAAACCGGCGCGAAGGAATACCAGAAACACAACGCGAACCAGTTCGACCTGATCACCAACGGCATCAAGGACGAGACCGACACCGCGAACCAGATCCGCATCGTCGAGCAGATGATCGTGTCGAAGGTCGACGCGATCGTGCTGGCGCCGGCCGATTCGAAGGCACTCGTGCCGGTCGTGAAGAAGGCGGTCGATGCGGGCATCATCGTCGTGAACATCGACAACCGGCTCGATCCCGACGTGCTGAAGTCGAAGAACCTGAACGTGCCGTTCGTCGGCCCGGACAACCGCAAGGGCGCGCGCAAGATCGGCGACTATCTCGCGAAGCGGCTGAAGGCGGGCGACCAGGTCGGCATCGTCGAGGGCGTATCCACGACGACCAACGCGCAGCAGCGCACGGCCGGCTTCCAGGACGCGATGAAGGCGGGCGGGATGAAGGTCGTGTCGGTGCAGTCGGGCGAATGGGAAATCGACAAGGGCAATGCGGTCGCCGCTGCAATGCTCAACGAATACCCGAACCTGAAGGCGCTGCTGTGCGGCAACGACAACATGGCGATCGGCGCCGTGTCGGCGGTGCGCGCGGCCGGCAAGCAGGGCAAGGTGCTCGTGGTCGGCTACGACAACATCAACGCGATCAAGCCGATGCTGAAGGACGGCCGCGTGCTCGCGACCGCCGACCAGTACGCGGCGAAGCAGGCCGTGTTCGGCATCGATACGGCGCTCAAGGCGATCGCCGAGCATCGCAAGCAGGCCGACATGTCGGGCGTGGTCGAGACGCCGGTGGATCTCGTCACGAAGTGACGCGGCCCGGGTGCGGCCGCCGCCATCCTCAAGAATCCGGCACGGCGGCCGTTATCCGGGGTGAGCGCGATCACGGCCACTGCATGCACATGCACTTGTGAGCGTCACACCCGCGCGCCGCGTGCGCGCGGCCGCAACCAGGATCGCGATGGACCCGACCTTCCAACCCTCCCGTGCAGCCGTTCCCGTGCTGTCCGTATCCGGCATCGGCAAGACCTACGCCGAACCCGTGCTCGCCGACGTCACGCTGGCGCTCGAGCCGGGCCACGCGCTGGCGCTGACGGGCGAGAACGGCGCCGGCAAGAGCACGCTGTCGAAGATCATCGGCGGGCTCGTCGAGCCGACCGCCGGCACGATGCAGCTCGGCGGCCAGCCGTATGCGCCGGCGAGCCGCGCGCAGGCCGAGGCGCTCGGCGTGCGCATGGTGATGCAGGAACTGAACCTGCTGCCGACGCTGACCGTCGCCGAGAACCTGTTCCTGAACCGCCTGCCGCGGCGCTTCGGGATCATCGACCGCGCGCGGTTGCGCGACGACGCACGCGCCGCGATGGCGCAGGTCGGGCTCGACGCGATCGATCCCGATACGCCGGTCGGCGCGCTGGGCATCGGTCATCAACAGATGGTCGAAATCGCGCGCAACCTGATCGGCGACTGCCGCGTGCTGATTCTCGACGAGCCGACCGCGATGCTGAGCGCGCGCGAAGTCGAGCTGCTGTTCGAGCAGATCGACCGGCTGAAGGCGCGCGGTGTCGCGATCGTGTATATCTCGCACCGGCTCGAGGAACTGGCGCGCGTCGCCGAGCGTGTCGCTGTGTTGCGCGACGGCCGGCTCGTGCATGCGGGCGACATGGCGGCGACGACGTCCGACGGGCTCGTCACGCTGATGGTCGGGCGCGAGCTCGGCGAGCACATCGATCTCGGCGAGCGCCGGATCGGCGCGCCGCGGCTCGTCGTGTCGGGCCTCGCACGCGGGACGGCGGTGCGCGACATCTCGCTCGAAGTACGCGCGGGCGAGATCTTCGGCATCTCGGGGCTGATCGGCGCGGGGCGCACCGAGCTGCTCCGGTTGATTTACGGCGCCGATTCGCCGGACGCCGGGACGATCGCGGTCGGCCAGCCGCCGCAGCCGGTCAGGATCGGTTCGCCCGTCGATGCGGTGAGGCAGGGCATCGCGCTGATCACCGAGGACCGCAAGGGCGAAGGGCTGCTGCTGTCGCAGTCGATCTCTGCGAACGTGTCGCTCGGTCAGCTCGACCGGCTCGCGCGCGGCGGCATCGTCGACACCGCGCGCGAAACCGCGCTCGCCGAGCAGCAGATCGACGCGCTGCGGATCCGCACGCACGGCGCGACGCAAACGGTCGGCGAACTGTCGGGCGGCAACCAGCAGAAGGTCGTGATCGGCCGCTGGCTCGCGCGCGACATGGGCGTGCTGCTGTTCGACGAGCCGACCCGCGGGATCGATGTCGGCGCGAAGTTCGAGATCTACACGCTGATGGGTGCGCTCGCGCGCGAGGGCCGCGCGCTCGTCGTCGTGTCGAGCGACCTGCGCGAGCTGATGTTGATCTGCGACCGGATCGGCGTGATGTCGGCCGGCCGCATGACCGCCGTGTTCGAGCGCGGCAACTGGACCCAGGATGCGCTGCTGGCCGCGGCGTTCGCCGGCTTCGGCCGCGAGACGCCGCCGGACGGCACGCGGCATCCGGACGCGGGGCAGGCGCCGGGCGCCGCTCCAGGCACTTCGACGACAGGACGACAGCAATGACCCAGCCTCCCGTATCCCCGGCCGACGCAGACGCGCGGCAGACCGCGACCGGGCGCGGCGCACGCATGCTGTCCGGCACGCGGCTCGGCCTGTCGAACTATCTCGGGCTCGCCGGCGCACTGGCCGCGATGATCGTGCTGTTCTCGGTGCTGAGCTCGCATTTCCTGACCTACGATACGTTCAGCACGATCGCGAACCAGATTCCCGATCTGGTCGTGATGGCGGTCGGGATGACCTTCGTGCTGATCATCGCCGGGATCGACCTGTCGGTCGGCTCGGTGCTTGCGCTCGCCGCGTCGATGGTGAGCGTCGCCGCGCTGAAATGGCAATGGGGGCCGCTGCCGGCCGCGCTGATCGGCATCGCGGTCGGAACCGCGACGGGTGCACTGACGGGCGCGGTCACGGTCGGCTGGCGGATTCCGTCGTTCATCGTGTCGCTCGGCGTGCTGGAGGCCGCGCGCGGCCTTGCGTACCAGCTGACGAATTCGCGCACGGCCTATATCGGCGACGCGTTCGATTTCCTGTCGAACCCGATCGCGCTGGGCATCTCGCCGGCGTTCCTGATCGCGGTTGCGGTGATGCTCGCGGCCCAGTTCGTGCTGACGCGCACCGTATTCGGACGCTACCTGGTCGGGATCGGCACGAACGAGGAAGCGGTGCGACTTGCAGGGGTTAACCCGAGGCCGTATAAAATTCTCGTATTCGCATTGATGGGCGCGCTCGCGGGGCTTGCGTCGCTGTTCCAGATTTCGCGGCTCGAGGCGGCCGACCCGAATGCGGGCGTGGGCCTCGAACTGCAGGTGATCGCCGCCGTCGTGATCGGCGGCACGAGCCTGATGGGCGGGCGCGGCTCGGTGATCAGCACGTTTTTCGGCGTGTTGATCATCTCCGTGCTGGCCGCGGGGCTGGCGCAGATCGGCGCGAACGAGCCGACGAAACGGATCATCACTGGTGCAGTGATCGTGGTGGCGGTCGTGCTCGATACATATCGCAGCCGGCGCACGCGCGTGCGGTAGAAAGTCAGACAGAACAGACCAGAGAGAAACGGGAAATGGCGACGATCAAGGATGTGGCGGCCATGGCGGGCGTGTCGTTTACGACCGTCTCGCACGTGGTGAACAATTCGCGGCCGGTGTCCGCGGATGTGCGTGCGAAGGTCGAAGGCGCGATCCGCGAGCTGAATTACGTGCCGTCGGCCGTGGCGCGCTCGCTGAAGGCGCGCGCGACGGCGACCATCGGCCTCGTCGTGCCGAACAGCACGAATCCGTACTTCGCGGAGCTTGCGCGCGGCATCGAGGATCAGTGCGCGGCCAACGGCTATTGCGTGTTCTTCTGCAACTCGGACGACGATCCCGTGAAGCAGCGCAACTACCTGCGCGTGCTGCAGGAAAAGCGGATCGACGGGCTGATCGTCGCGTCGGCCGGCGAGGACGCGGTGCTGGCGGAGACGCTCGCGGACGCCCATGCGCCGCTCGTCGTCGTCGATCGCAACATCGAGGGGCTCGCCGCCGACCTCGTGCAGATCGACCACGAGCGCGGCGCGTACCTGGCGACGCGCCATCTGCTCGAACTGGGACACGCGAAGATCGGCTGCATCACGGGGCCGACCGACACGGCCGTCAGCGCGATGCGCGTGCACGGCTTCATCCGCGCGATGGCCGAGCGCGGGATCGACATCGTGCCGGGCGCGATCGCGGAGAGCGATTTCTCGTGCCTCGGCGGTTATCACGCGGCGTCGCGGCTGTTCGAATCGGTGCGGCCGAGCGCGATCTTCGCGGGCAACGACCTGATGGGCGTCGGCGCGCTGCGCGCGGCGGCCGAGCGCGGCATGCGCGTGCCCGACGACTGCTCGATCATCGGTTTCGACGACATCGAGTTTTCCCGCTACACGTATCCGGCGCTGTCGACGGTCGGCCAGTCGGTGCGCGCGCTCGGCGAAATGGCCGCGCAGACGCTGATCGAGCGGATCGGCGGCGGATCGACGGCCGCGCCGAGCCGCCGTCGCGTCGTGTCGCCACGCCTCGTGCTGCGCGAATCGACGGCAATCTACCGCGAACCGCCGGCCCCGGGCGGGCGCGCATGACGGCGCCCGCGACAGGCGCCGGCCGCGTGACGGTGGTCGGCAGTCTCAACATGGATCTCGTCGTTCGCGCACCGCGGCTGCCGCTGCCGGGCGAAACGCTCGCCGGGCATGCGTTCGCCCAGGCTGCGGGCGGCAAGGGCGGCAACCAGGCCGTCGCCGCCGCGCGGCTCGGCGCGCAGGTCGCGATGATCGGCTGCGTCGGCGCGGATGCGCACGGCGCCGCGCTGCGTGCGGGCCTCGAAGCCGAGGGTATCGACTGCACGGGGCTCGCGACGAGCCCGTCGGCATCGACCGGCGTTGCGCTGATCGTCGTCGACGATGCGAGCCAGAACGCGATCGTGATCGTTGCGGGCGGCAACGGCGAGGTGACGGCCGACACGGTTGCGCGGCACGAAGCCGCGCTGGCGTCGGCCGACGTACTGATCTGCCAGCTCGAGACGCCGCCGGACGCGGTGTTCGCGGCGCTGTCGGCCGGCCGTCGGCTCGGCCGTACCGTGGTGCTCAATCCGGCGCCGGCCGTCGCGCCGCTGCCGGACGGCTGGCTGCCGCTCGTCGATTACCTGATCCCGAACGAGGTCGAGGCGGCCGCGCTGACCGCGCTGCCGGTGCGCGATCCGGCGGAGGCGGAGATCGCGGCGCGGGCGCTGCAGGCGGGCGGCGCGCGCAACGTGCTGGTCACGCTCGGCGCGCGCGGCGTGCTGGCGCTGACGGCCGACGGCGCCGCACGGCACTATCCGGCCCCGGCCGTACAGGCCGTCGATACGACGGCGGCGGGCGATACCTTCATCGGCGCCTTTTCCGCACGGCTCGCGGCCGGCGCGGACATCGACACGGCCATCCGCTTCGCGCAACGCGCGGCGGCGCTGTCGGTCACGCGAGCGGGCGCGCAGCCGTCGATTCCGACACTGGCCGAGCTGGCCTGACAGGGCCTGATCACATGGCGCGACCGGCCCGTCGCCGCAGACGGCCGGCGTGCCGTCGTGTCGCGTTCGCCGTTCATGAAAGCGCGAATTTTTGTTCAGACAATTGTAATAAACAGACGAATAATTCTTAAAAAGCGCGTAAACACCATCAAGTTGTGCAGTGTGCTGTCGTAAATGCACCGAGCGGAGCAATTCTTCGACGCGACGGGCCTGTCCCGTTATCACGACGCAACACAGGAAGGATGATGGTGTTCAAAAACCTGACGATTCGTGCGCGCATCGGTTTCACGATGGCGTTTCTGGCGGTACTCCTGGGCGTGATCGGTGCGCTCGGCGTGTACGGAATGACACGCGCCAACGACGCGACGCGCGATATCTTCACGAACCAGATGCCCAGCGCGGTCGACGTCTCGGTGGCCGAGGTCTACGCCGCCCGCGAGCGCCTGGCGCTCGACCGCGCAGCGCTGCTGGCCGGCACGCCCGATGCGGCCGAGGCCATCGAGCGAAGCCGCGCGATGCGCGCGCAGTCCGATACCTGGTGGCAGAAGTACCTTGCGTTGCCGCGCGGCCCGGAAGAGGACCGGCTTGCGCAGGATGTTGCCGCGAAGCGTCAGGCGTTGCAGCACGAGTGCGACGCGTTTGCGAGCGTGGTCGGGGCGAACCAGCACGACCAGATCGGCGACGGCGCGAAGCAGCTCCAGGTGCGCTACAACGACCTCGCGACCGCGAGCGAGGCGCTGCGCAACTTCCAGTTCACCGATGCGCAAACCCGCTTCGATCGCGCGGAATCGGTATACGACCTGTTGCGGGTGCTGTCGATCGTCGCGCTGGTGGCGGGCTTCGGCGCCGCGCTGGCGTCGTGGCTGACGCTGAGCCGCGCGATCGACCGTCCGATCACCGACGTGCTCACGCATTTCGACGCGATCGCCGCCGGCGACCTGCGCCGGCCGATCGTCGTCGAGCGGCACGACGAGATGGGCCAGCTTCTCGAGGGGCTCGCGAAGATGCAGCGCGGGCTCGTCGACACGGTGCGTACCGTACGCGGCGGCAGCGAATCGATCGCGACCGCGGCGCGCCAGATCGCGGCCGGCAACATCGACCTGTCGTCGCGCACCGAGGAGCAGGCCGCGGCGTTGCAGGAAACCGCGTCGAGCATGGAACAGCTGACCGGCACCGTGAAGCAGAACGCGGACAATGCGCGCCAGGCGAGTGCGCTGGCCGCGAATGCGTCGGAGATTGCGAACAAGGGCAATACGGTGGTCGGCCAGGTGGTCGGCACGATGGGTGAGATCAACGACAGCTCGGCGAAGATCGCGGACATCATTGCGATCATCGAGGGAATCGCGTTCCAGACCAACATTCTTGCGCTGAATGCGGCCGTCGAAGCCGCGCGCGCCGGCGAGGAAGGTCGCGGTTTCGCGGTCGTCGCGGGCGAGGTGCGCAGCCTGGCGCAGCGTTCGTCGACCGCCGCCAAGGAGATCAAGGTGTTGATCGATGCGTCGGTCGAGCGCATCCGCTCGGGGTCGACGCTGGTCGACGAAGCCGGACGCACGATGAGCGACGTGATCGGCGCCGTGCAGCGCGTGACGGACATCATGGGCGAGATCGCGGCGGCGTCCGAGGAGCAGAGCGGCGGGATCGACCAGGTGGCGCGCGCGGTGGCGCAGATGGACGAGGTCACGCAGCAGAATGCGGCGCTCGTCGAGGAAGCCGCGGCCGCCGCGCAGTCGCTCGACGAACAGGCCGGACGCCTGCGCGAAACGGCCGCGGTGTTCCAGCTCGTCGACGAGGCGGCGCGCCCGGGCGCCGCGGCACCGGTCCCGGCGCGTCACGTGGCGCGTGCGCCTGCCGCGCCCGTTGCGCCGGTTGCGGCGCCCGCTCAGGCGGCAGCGCGCGAGGATCGCGATGCGGCGCCGAAACGCGTGGCCGCGGCGACGCCGGCACGCAAGCCGGTCGCTGCGCCCGCAGCGCCCGCGCAGGCTGCGGCGACGGCCGGCGCCGACGACTGGGAAACCTTCTGATTCGCGCGCGCCGCGCATCTATCCCCATTTGGTGACGAACGACGCCCGCGACATGCGGGCGTTGTTGTTTTCGCGACAGAAAAATGTGAAGGCGCGATGCGCATGATTGACGATCGCGCATCGTCGCGTGCATCGCGCGACAGGTCTCGACAGAGATGTGCACAGGTGCGCCCGATGTTTTCGCAACCGTGATACGGGTATCTCCGTAAGGGGTGTGCGAAAAAAAATTGTAACGGCGTGCGCAACGTGTCGTCGCAAACGGTCGCTCGAACGTATAGGGAAGAAGGGGAGAAGCGACGACGTCGGATGTGTCCAACGCACAAGACGTTCCGGTGTTCGACGAGACGCGGCGGATGCAGTTTCTGCGGCTCGGGAGATCGATTGTAAAGCGACGAAATGCGTTGTCCAAGCGGTGTTGTCGAGAATGACGAACTTCATACGAAGAGTTCGTGAAAAAAAATAAGAAAGGGTTTAGGATGAATTCGAACGCGCTTGCTTCTGCGCAGTCGTACGAAGGCAGGCACGTCTTCAGACTCAGGCGAGGGAGGTAGCATGGATATTTACAGCAGCTTCGCGAACCGCTTCGAAAAGACGCGAGAGGAAGAGCTCTCGCTGGAGGAGTACCTCGCGCTCTGCAAGAACGATCCATCCGCGTACGCGACGGCTGGTGAACGCATGCTGGAAGCAATCGGGGAACCTGAACACATCGATACCCGCAACGAGCCGCGCCTGTCGCGGATCTTTGCGAACAAGGTCATCAAGGTCTATCCCGCATTCCGTGAGTTCTACGGAATGGAGGAAGTGATCGAGCAGGTGGTCGCGTATTTCCGTCACGCCGCGCAAGGGCTCGAAGAGAAGAAGCAGATCCTGTATCTGCTTGGCCCGGTGGGCGGCGGCAAGTCGTCGATCGCCGAGCGTCTGAAGCAACTGATGGAGCGCGTGCCGTTCTATTCGCTGAAGGGCTCGCCCGTCAACGAATCGCCGCTCGGGCTGTTCGACTACGACGAAGACGGCCCGATCCTCGAGGAACAGTACGGCATTCCGCGCCGCTACCTGAAGAGCATCCTGAGTCCGTGGGCCGTCAAGCGCCTGCATGAATACAACGGCGACATCCGCCAGTTCCGCGTGGTGCGCCGCTATCCGTCGATCCTGCGGCAGGTCGGCATCGCGAAGACCGAGCCAGGCGACGAAAACAACCAGGACATCTCGTCGCTGGTCGGCAAGGTCGACATCCGCAAGCTCGAACAGTACGCGCAGGATGACGCCGACGCCTACAGCTACTCGGGCGGCCTGTGCCTCGCGAACCAGGGCCTGCTCGAGTTCGTCGAAATGTTCAAGGCGCCGATCAAGGTGCTGCACCCGCTGCTCACCGCCACGCAGGAAGGCAACTTCAAGGGCACCGAGGGCTTCGGCGCGATTCCGTTCGACGGGATCATCCTCGCGCACTCGAACGAGTCGGAATGGAAGGCGTTCCGCAACAACCGCAACAACGAGGCACTGCTCGACCGGATCTTCGTCGTGAAGGTGCCGTACTGCCTGCGCGTGTCGGAAGAGACCAAGATCTACGAGAAGCTGATCCGCAACTCGTCGCTGGCCGAGGCCGTGTGCGCGCCGGGCACGCTGAAGATGATGTCGCAGTTCTCGGTGCTGTCGCGCCTGCACGAGCCGGAGAATTCGAGCCTGTTCTCGAAGATGCAGGTGTACGACGGCGAAAACCTGAAGGACACCGATCCGAAGGCGAAGTCGTATCAGGAATACCGCGACTACGCGGGTGTGGACGAAGGGATGACGGGTGTGTCGACCCGCTTCGCGTTCAAGATCCTGTCGCGCGTGTTCAACTTCGATTCGAGCGAGGTCGCGGCCAACCCCGTGCACCTGATGTACGTGCTCGAACAGCAGATCGAACGCGAGCAGTTCCCGCCGGAAACCGAACAGAAGTACCTGTCCTTCGTGAAGGACGTGCTGGCCGGGCGCTACGCGGAGTTCATCGGCAAGGAGATCCAGACGGCGTACCTCGAGTCGTATTCGGAGTATGGCCAGAACATCTTCGACCGCTACGTCACATATGCCGACTTCTGGATCCAGGACCAGGAATTCCGCGATCACGACACCGGCGAGAGCTTCGACCGCGCCGCGCTGAACGCGGAGCTGGAGAAGATCGAGAAGCCGGCGGGAATCAGCAATCCGAAGGATTACCGCAACGAGATCGTGAACTTCGTGTTGCGCGCACGGGCGGCGAATGCCGGCAAGAACCCCGTGTGGACGAGCTACGAGAAGTTGCGCGTCGTGATCGAGAAGAAGATGTTCTCGAACACCGAGGAACTGCTGCCGGTGATTTCGTTCAACGCAAAGGGTTCGGCGGAGGAGCAGCGCAAGCATGAGGACTTTGTGAACCGGATGGTCGCGAAGGGCTATACGCCGAAGCAGGTGAGGCTGCTTTGCGACTGGTACCTGCGCGTGCGCAAGTCCTCATGACGCGCGCGGTACCGCGCCCGTACGGCGGTGCCGTGCGGGCGTCTTCAGAGACGCCGCCCGCATGACGGCAGACGGCATGTGCGGCGAGCGTCCCGGCATATCGACATTCGAGCGGGAGACCGGGAGTGCTTCATCAAATCATCGACCGCAGGCTGGCCGGCAAAAACAAGAGTATCGCCAACCGCGAACGCTTTCTGCGTCGCGTCAAGAACTACATTCGTCGCGCCGTGTCGGACGCGGTGCGCGACCGTAGCATCAAGGACATCCAGAGCACGCAGAGCATCACGATCCCGCGCAAGGACATCGCGGAGCCGAGTTTCCGGCACGGGCCGGGCGGGCGCCGCGAACACGTGCACCCCGGCAACGAGGACTACGTGCGCGGCGACAAGATCCCGCGCCCGCAGGGCGGCGCGGGCGGCGGCGGCAGCCAGGCGAGCAACGAGGGCGACGGGCAGGACGACTTCGTGTTCGAGCTGTCGCGCGACGAGTTCATGCAGTACTTCTTCGACGATCTCGAACTGCCGCGCCTCGTGAAGACGCACCTGCTGACGGTGCCGAGCTGGAAGAACGTGCGCGCGGGCTGGTCGGCGGAAGGCACGCCGAACAACATCGACGTCGTGCGCTCGCTGCGCAGCGCGCTCGGGCGGCGCATCGCGCTCGGCTCGCCGCTCGTCAACGAGCTGCGCGAGCTCGAGGCGCAGCTGGAAGCGCTGCAGAGCGACCCGGAAGACCGTCGCGCGGAAATCGCGGTGCTCGAGGCCGAGATCCATCACCTGAAGGGGCGCATCTGGCGGATTCCGTTCATCGATCCGTTCGACCTGCGCTACATCAACCGCGTGAAGCAGCCGCAACCGTCGAGCCAGGCCGTGATGTTCTGCCTGATGGACGTGTCGGGCTCGATGGACGAGCAGCGCAAGGATCTCTCGAAGCGCTTCTTCATCCTGCTTTACCTGTTCCTCAAGCGCAACTACGAGCGCATCGAGGTCGTGTTCATCCGGCACCACACGCGCGCCGAGGAAGTCGACGAGGACACCTTCTTCCATTCGACGGAGAGCGGCGGCACGGTCGTGTCGAGCGCGCTCGAACTGATGCGCAAGGTGATGAACGAGCGCTACTCGCCGACCGAGTGGAACATCTACGGTGCGCAGGCGTCCGACGGCGACAACTGGACCGACGACTCGCCGAAGTGTCGCAAAATCCTGGAAGAGGATATCCTCACGAAGACGCGTTACTTCGCGTATATCCAGGTCGCGCCGGAAGAGCAGAACCTGTGGCTGGAATACGCGCAACTGGCCTTGTCGCAGCCGCATCTGGCGATGAAGAAAGTCGAATCGGCTGCCGACATTTACCCGGTGTTTCGCGAATTGTTCGAAAAGCAGGTGGAAATGTCATGACGACGCGCCATCTGCACAACGAGTCGCGCGGCTACGAGCCGCGCCCTTCCGGCGACGACACGGCCGGCCCTGCCGCATCGCAGCAACGCGCGCAGGCCGAACCGTCGCCGCCGGCCGCCGACTTGCCCGGTTCCGGGCAAAAGGAAGCGCGTATGAACGTTGCCGAACGCAAGCCGCTGCCGTGCCCGTCCGACTGGACCTTCGAACTGCTCGAGGAGTACGACACGCACATTTCGCAGGTCGCCGAACAATACGAACTCGACATCTACCCGATCCAGCTCGAATTGATCAGCGCCGAGCAGATGATGGATGCGTACGCGTCGGTCGGGATGCCCGTCAACTACCGTCACTGGTCGTTCGGCAAGCATTTCCTGTCGACCGAGAAGAGCTACCGCCGCGGCCAGATGGGCCTCGCGTACGAAATCGTCATCAACTCGAATCCGTGCATCGCCTATCTGATGGAAGAGAACACGATGACGATGCAGGCGCTCGTCATCGCGCACGCGGCGTACGGGCACAATTCGTTCTTCAAGGGCAACTACCTGTTCCGGCTGTGGACCGACGCGCACGCGATCATCGACTATCTCGTGTATGCGAAGAACTACGTCGCGGAATGCGAGGAGCGCTACGGCCTCGATCGCGTCGAGGAACTGCTCGATTCGTGCCATGCGCTGATGAACTACGGCGTGGACCGCTACAAGCGGCCGCAGAAGCCGTCGCTGTCGAAGGAGGCCGCGCTGCGGCGCGAGCGCGAAGCGTACCTGCAGTCGCAGGTCAACGAACTGTGGCGCACGCTGCCGGGCAAGAAGCCCGAGCAGATGGAAGAGCAGGAAGGCCGCTATCCGCCCGAGCCGCAGGAGAACCTGCTGTATTTCGCGGAGAAGAACGCACCGCTGCTCGAGCCGTGGGAGCGGGAAGTGATCCGCATCGTGCGCAAGATCGGCCAGTATTTTTATCCGCAGCGGCAGACGCAGGTGATGAACGAAGGCTGGGCGACGTTCTGGCACTACACGCTGCTGAACACGCTGTACAACCAGGGCAAGCTGGAAGACGGCTTCATGATGGAGTTCCTGCATTCGCACAGCAACGTGGTCTACCAGCCGCCGGTCACGAAGCCGTACTACAGCGGGATCAACCCGTATGCGCTCGGTTTCTCGATGATGAGCGACATCCGGCGGATCTGCGAAGCGCCGACGGACGAGGACTACAAGTGGTTCCCGGAGATCGCGGGCACGCCGTGGTTGCCCGCGATGCACTACGCGATGCGCAACTTCAAGGACGAGAGCTTCATCGCGCAGTACCTGTCGCCGAACCTGATCCGCGAAATGCGGCTGTTCTCGGTGCTCGACGACGACATGCGAGATTCGCTCGAGGTGTCGGCGATCCACGACGATTCCGGCTACCAGTACGTGCGGCAGGCGCTGTCGAGGCAGTACGACATCCATCACCGCGAGCCGAACATCCAGGTGTGGGCGGTGAACACGCGCGGCGACCGCAGCCTCACGCTGCGCCACTTCATGACCGACAACCGCCACCTGTCGAACGACAGCGACGAAGTGCTCAAGCACATGGCGCGGCTCTGGCAGTTCGACGTGTTCCTGGAAAGCGTCGACGAGGCCGGCACCGTGCGCAAGCGCTACGAGTGCCGCTACGTGCCGCCCGAGGTGCGGGTCTGAGCGTCTTCCGCCGGACAGTTTGCATGGAACGCCAGCCTGCGGGCTGGCGTTTTCATATGACGAACACGTGGCAGGAGAAAATTTTTCTGCATCCGGACGAACCCGGAGAGTCTGTTACTTTACATTTCGCTAAAATTCCGTAGCGCCGTGCGCCGGAACCGGTGCCACGTCGACCGTACGCGGCGGCCTCGGCCGTCTCGCCCAGAAAGTACTATAAGGAACAGACCAACCCATGGACGTCCAGACCGACCAAGCTGCGCTGTCCGCGCATGACACCCGGCGGCGCGTGTTCGCCATCGTCGGCGCCTCATCGGGCAACCTCGTCGAGTGGTTCGACTTCTACATCTACTCGTTCTGCGCGCTGTACTTCGCGCCGGCGTTCTTTCCGAGCGGCAACACGACGACGCAACTGCTGAACACGGCGGGCGTGTTCGCGGCGGGCTTCCTGATGCGTCCGATCGGCGGCTGGCTGTTCGGCCGCATCGCCGACCGTCATGGCCGCCGCAACGCGATGATGATCTCGGTGCTGATGATGTGCGGCGGTTCGCTCGTGATCGCGGTGCTGCCGACCTATGCGCAGATCGGCGCGCTCGCGCCGGCGCTGCTGCTGGTCGCGCGGCTGTTCCAGGGGCTGTCGGTGGGCGGCGAATACGGCACGAGCGCGACCTACATGAGCGAGGTGGCGCTGAAGGGCCGCCGCGGCTTCTTTGCGTCGTTCCAGTACGTGACGCTGATCGGCGGCCAGCTGTGCGCGCTGCTGGTGCTCGTGATCCTGCAGCAGACGCTGTCGTCCGACGAACTGAAGGCGTGGGGCTGGCGCATTCCGTTCGTGGTCGGCGCGGCGGCCGCGCTGATTTCGCTGTACCTGCGCAAGTCGCTCGACGAGACGTCGACGAACGAATCGCGCGACAAGAAGCACGCGGGCACGATTCGCGGCGTGTGGCAGCACAAGGGCGCGTTCTTCACGGTGGTCGGCTTCACGGCCGGCGGCTCGCTGATCTTCTACACGTTCACGACCTACATGCAGAAGTACCTCGTGAACACGGCCGGCATGCATGCGAAGACGGCCAGCAACGTGATGACCGTCGCGCTGCTCGTCTACATGCTGATGCAGCCGGTGTTCGGCGCGCTGTCCGACAGGATCGGCCGCCGTACGTCGATGATCCTGTTCGGCGCGTTCGCGGTGATCGGCACGGTGCCGCTGATGCACGCGCTGAAGGACGTGACGAGCCCCGTCGCGGCGTTCGTGCTGATCACGGTTGCGCTCGCGATCGTCAGCTTCTACACGTCGATCAGCGGCCTGATCAAGGCCGAGATGTTCCCGCCGGAAGTGCGCGCGATGGGTGTCGGCCTGTCGTATGCGGTCGCGAACGCGATCTTCGGCGGCTCGGCCGAATACGTCGCGCTGTGGTTCAAGTCGGTCGGCAGCGAGGAGACCTTCTACTGGTACGTGACCGTGCTGTGCGCGATCTCGCTCATCGTGTCGTGGCGGATGCGCGACCCGAGCAAGGAAGGGTATCTGCGCCACGAGCCGTGATCGGCCGCGCATTGCGCGCCACCGAGTCATGACGAACGTCCCGCCCGCCCGGCGGGACGTTTTTTTTGGGGCATGCGATTACGCGAGCGGCGGCAGCCCGGAAGCGGGCGCCGGGTCGGCCACGCTCGACCGGCGGCCTTGCTCGACCAGCCAGTCGAACATCTGCTCGACGATCGGCGAGCGCGACGGGCCTTCCATGCGCGACAGCCACCACGTGGTGCCGGGCAGGCGCGGGTAATCGTCGAGCACGGCGAGCGCGCGCTGGTCGATGCCGGCCTGCGCGACGAGGCGCGGCAGGCACGCGAGGCCGCGACCGCGCAGCACGGCGTCCAGCACGAGCCGCTGGTCGTCGTAGATCGCCTGCATCCTGAACGCCGACAACTGCTCGCGAAACACCGTCGCCATGCGCTCGTCGGTCAGGCTCGCTTCGAGGCAGACGACGCCCGCGTGCCGCGGATGTTCGGCGCGCGGCAGGCGTTCGAGCTGCTCCGCGAGCGGTGCCGCGCACACCGTCACCCATTCGTCCCGCATGAACGGGATATCGATCAGGCCGGGCTGCAGCATCGGCCGCGTGCCGATCGTCATGTCGACGTCGATTTCGTCGACATAGCGCGCGGTTTCGTCGGTCGACAGCAGCGGGCACAGGTCGGGCAGGGCCTGCTGCAACGCGTCGAGGCGCGGTTGCAGCCAGCCGTGCAGCAGCGGTGCGGGACACACCAGCACGACGAGCCCCGGGTTCAGATAGGTGGCGATGCGGTCGAGCCCGCCGCGCAACGTGTCCATCGCGCGCTGCACGCTGCGCTGCAGGATCTCGCCGGCAATGGTCAGCTCGACGCCGCGGCCGCGCCGGCGAAACAGCGGTTGCCCGAGCTGCGCTTCGAGCTGCTGGATCTGGTGGCTGATCGCCGATTGCGACAGGTGCAGCTCGTCGGCCGCGCGCGAGAAATTGCCGAGCCGCGCCGCGGATTCGAAGCCGGTCAGCAACTTGAGGGACGGAACGCGTTGCATCGAGATATGAGGTGAATTGATTGATTAAGCCAAAAAATATCAATATTCATCAAGTTTAACCTGACGCACAATCGGCCATCAATCACAACGGAGGCAGATCGATGGGTCGCTTCGATGCTCGCCAGCGCGGTTACCGGATGCCCGCCGAATGGGAATCCATGGACGCCACCTGGCTCGGATGGCCGGTTCTTGACGACCGGGAAACGCTGTGGGGAAGCCACTACGCGCAGGTTTGCGATGAATTCGCGCTGGTCGCGCGGACGATCGCCCGCTATCAGCGCTGCGTGGTGGCGGTGCATCACAGTCAGGCCGACGCCGCGCGCGAACGGGTGGGCGCGAGCGTCGACGTGCTGCCGGTCGAGGCCGAAGACAACTGGCTGCGCGATTGCGGGCCCGTCTTCCTCGTCAGCGAGCGGCACGGGCTCGGCGCGGCCGTGTTCCGCTTCAATTGCTGGGGCGAGAAATACCAGCCGTACGACGGTTGCCAGCAGGCCGGGCAGGACATCGCACGCGCGGCCGGCGCCGACATCTTCAACTCGCACATGGTGCTGGAGGGCGGCTCGTTCTATGTCGACGGGCAAGGCACGCTGGTCACCACCGAGAGCTGCCTGCTGCATCCGAATCGCAACCCGCACCTGAGCCGCGCGGAGATCGAGGCGGAGCTCCGCCGCATGCTGGGCGTCGAGAAGATCGTGTGGCTGCCCGGCAATCCGGACGAAGTCGAGACGAACGGGCACGTGGACGGCATCGCGTCGTTCGTCGCGCCCGGCCGGATGCTGTGCCAGACCGCGCTGCCCGAGCAGGGCGACTATTACCGCGTGATGCGCGAGAACCGCCGTGCGCTGGAACTCGCAACCGATGCGGCCGGGCGCCGGTTCGAGCTGCTCGACCTGCCGTCGCCGATCGTCGGCGAACGCTTCGGCTCCGAGCGCTACTGCGACTGTTACGCGAACTACATTCTGGTGAATGGCGCCGTGATCGTGACCGCGTTCGGCGTCGAACAGGATCGGGCCGCGCACGATGCATTCAGTCGAGCGTTCCCGGGGCGCAAGGTGGAGATGTTGCCGATCCCGACGCTGTCGATCGGCGGCGGCAGCATCCACTGTTCGACGCAGCAGCAGCCTTCCATCCCGCACTGAGCGGCCTTTCGTCAGCGGTCTTACGGTTCTACCGGGGAGCACTCGCCGTGCCGTCCAAACACATCACCGTCGCCGCCGTGCAGATGGCGTCGGGCAGCTGGCATCTCGAAGACAACATGGCCACCGCGGAGCGCCTGATCCGCGCGGCCGCCGCGCAGGGCGCGAATCTCGTGCTGTGCCCGGAGCTGTTCGCGATGCCGTATTTCTGCCTCGACCAGAACGTGCGCCATCTCGAACTCGCGCAGCCGTTCGAAGGCAACGCACAGATCGCCCGGTTCGCGGCGCTGGCCGGTGAACTCGGCATCGTGCTGCCGATCGGCTTCTTCGAGCGCGCGGGCAATGCCGCGTACAACTCGGTCGCCGTGGCGGACGCCGACGGGCGCGTGCTCGGCGTCTATCGCAAGACGCATATCCCGGACGGGCCCGGCTATACGGAGAAGTTCTATTTCACGCCCGGCGACACCGGCTTCAAGGTGTGGGACACGCGCTTCGGCCGGATCGGCATCGGCATCTGTTGGGACCAGTGGTATCCGGAGACGGCGCGCAGCCTCGCGCTGATGGGCGCGGAGCTGCTGTGCTTTCCGACCATCATCGGCTCGGAGCCGTTCAGCAGCGCGTTCGATTCGGCCGGCCACTGGCAGCGCACGATGCAGGGCCATGCGGCGGCCAACATGGTGCCGGTCGTGGCGGCGAACCGGATCGGCCGCGAGGTCGGCTTCGGCAACGACAATCCGCAGCAGCAGGGGCTGACCGGCGTGTTCTACGGCTCGAGCTTCATCGCGGATCACACCGGCGAGAAGCGGGCCGAAGCGAACCGCACCGACGAAGCCGTGCTCGTGCATGCGTTCGACCTCGACGCGATACGCGCCGACCGGCAATCGTGGGGCTTCTTCCGCGATCGCCGCCCGGAGATGTATCGCACGTTGCTGACCAGCGACGGCGTATCGTCCTGCTATCGATAAGGGGGCCGCGATGAAACGGAAGGGATGGCTGCGTTTCGCGGCACCGGGCCTCGCGCTGTGCGCGCTGGCCGGCGCGGCCCGCGCCGACGAGGACAAGGTGCTGAACCTGTACAACTGGAGCAACTACTTCGCGCCGGATACGGTGTCGTCGTTCGAGAAGGAAACCGGCATCAAGGTGCGCTACGACGCGTACGACAGCGACGAGACGCTGCAGTCGAAGCTGCTGACCGGCAACAGCGGGTACGACCTCGTGTGGCCGACCAACGACTTCATGGCCAGGCAGATACAGGCCGGCGTCTATCGCAAGCTCGACAAGAGCCGCCTGCCGAACCTGAAGTATCTCGATCCCTCGCTGCTGAAGCAGATGGCGCAATCCGATCCCGGCAACCAGTACGGCGTGCCGTACATGTGGGGCACCGTCGGCGTCGGCTACGACCGCGCGAAGGTGAGCGCGATCCTCGGCAAGGACATGCCGGCCGACAGCCTCGACCTGCTGTTCGACCCGGCGCTCGCGGCGCGCGTCTCGGCCCGGTGCGGGCTGGGCCTGCAGGACTCGGCGAGCACGGTGCTGCCGCTGGCGCTGCGCTACATCGGCCGCGATCCGATGCACCCGTCCGCGCAGGATTACGCGGCCGCGCAGGCGATGCTGATGAAGGTCCGGCCGTTCATCCGCGAATTCGTCGGTTCGTCCGACGCCAACGAGCTGATCGACGGCGAGCTGTGCGTGACGATCGGCTTCTCCGGCGCGATCAACCTGGCCGCGCAGAAGGCGAAGGCAAGCGACCCGAAGCGCGACATCGTGTACGACATTCCGCGCATCGGCAGCCTGATGTGGTTCGACGCGATGGTGATCCCGGCGTCCGCGAATCATCCGGACAACGCGCATGCGTTCATCAACTATATCCTGCGTCCGGACGTGGTCGCGAAGATCTCGAACGCGACGCGCTACGCGAATGCGAACCAGGGGGCGCTGAAGCTGATGGACCCGGCGCTGGTTCGCGATCCGGGCGTCTATCCGGACGAGGCCACCCGGCGCACACTGTTCACGCCGATCGCCGAATCGCCGGCCGTGATGCGGCTGGAGGGCCGGACCTGGCTCGGTTTCAAGACGGCGCGACCGTGACGGCCCGCCCCGAAACCATCGAAACCATCGAAACCATCGAAACCATCGAAACCATCGAAGCAACCGAAGCAACCGAAGCAACCGAAGCAACCGAAGCAACCGAAGCAACCGAAGCAACCGAAGCAACCGAAGCAACCGGCAAGAGAAAGAGGAATGCCATGACCACACGACGTCAACTGTTGAAACGCGGCCTGTCCGTATCGGGTGCGGCGCTGGCCGCCAGCGCGCTGGGCGGCTTGCTCGGACGCGCCGCGCACGCGCAGCAGGGCGCGATCTGGCATATGCCGGACGAGGGCGCGCCGCACACGGCGACCTGGATGGCGTTCGGCCCGAGCGAGGACATCTGGGGCGCGCGGCTGCTGCCGGCGGTGCGCGAGAATCTCGCGGCCGTCGCGAAGGCGATCGCCGCGCACGAGCCGCTGAAGATGCTGGTGCGCGAGCAGGACTACGCGATCGCGTCGCGGCTGTGCGGCGCGTCGGTCGAACTCGTCCAGCATCCGGTCGACGATCTGTGGATGCGCGACACGGGGCCCGTGTTCGTGAAGAACGCGTCGGGCCAGCTCGGCGGCGTGAGCTTCAATTTCAACGGCTGGGGCAACAAGCAGGAGCACGACCGGGACGCGGAGGTCGCGCCGTTCGTGGCCGAACGCGCCGGTGCGCGGCTGGTCGACACGCGGCTGGTGCTGGAAGGCGGCGGCATCGAGGTGGACGGCGAGGGCACCGCGATCATTACGCGCAGCTGCGTGCTCAATCCGAACCGCAATCCGCGCGTCAGCCAGGCACAGTGCGAGGCCGAGCTGAGCCGCCTGCTCGGGCTGAAGAAGATCATCTGGTTGCCCGGCATCGCCGGCAAGGACATCACCGACGGGCATACCGACTTCTACGCGCGCTTCACGAGCCCCGGCGTCGTGGTGGCCGGGCTCGACACGGACCCGTCGTCGTACGATCACGCGGTGACGCGGCAGCATCTGGAGATCCTGCGGAAATCCACCGATGCGAAGGGGCGGCCGTTGAAGGTCGTCGTGCTGCCGGGGCCGAAGACCGTCCGGCATACGTACGAGAACGACGAGTTCGCGGCCGGCTACATCAATTTCTACGTGTGCAACCGCGCGGTAATCGCGCCGCAATTCGGCGACAGCCGCGCCGACCGCAATACGCGCGACACGCTCGTCGACCTGTTCCCCGGCCGCGAGGTCATTCAGCTGAACATCGACGCCATTGCCGCGGGCGGCGGCGGCATCCACTGCACGACGCAACAGCAGCCGGCCTGAGCACGGCCCCGGACCGGTCCGCGTGACCGGCCCGGCGGCCGCCTTTCTCGCCTGGTCTTTACGGACTACTGAAAATAATGCGGAATCCGTCCCGAGGGACGGACGCCGGCGCGCACGTGTGCACGCCGGCTGCGCCAAGGAGTTGAATACATGACGAAGAAACACACCCGTGCGGGCACGGGCATGCTGGTGCGGCACCTGCCGGATGCCGGCCGGCGCGGCTTCATCCGCCGTTCGGCCGCGTGGCTCGGCATGCCGCTGCTGGGCAGCCTGGCCGCATGCGGCGGCGGTGACGGTTCCGGGGCGGCCGCCACGCCACGTACGGCGCCGTCGACGCCGGCGGTGCGGCAAGCCGCCTACCGGCTGCCGGCCGAAGACGCACCGCACGCGTCGACGCTCATGGCGTTCGCATCCGGCGCGGACGGCATCTGGACACCGGTCACGCCGCAGAGTACGGACGCCGGCATCGATCGCGTCCGGGCCGACCTGATGGACGTCGCGAAGGCGATCGGCGCGACCGAACCGGTCGACATGCTGGTGCTGCCGGCCGATCTGGATGCGGCGCGCGCGCTGCTCGCGACCGCGAGCGCCGCGAATCCCGACCTGCATGCACGTTATGCGGCGCGCGCGGCCGGCACGGGCGGGGTCAACCTCGTGCCGCTCGACGGCGGTTTCAACGATTTCTGGGTGCGCGATACCGGGTGCCTGTTCGTCAGGGACACGGCCAACGGCAACGTGCTGAACGCGGTCGGCTTCAATTTCAACGGCTGGGGCAACGCGAACACCGACGGCGCCGGCCTGAGTCCGGGGACGACGATCCCGCCGGAGATCGCGGCGGCGAGCAACCGGTCGAAGGCGGGCAAGTTCTTCCAGCCGTTCGGCCGCGACAGCGCGGTGGCGGGGTGGATGGCGCAGACGAAAGGCGTGCCGCTGATCCGGAGCACCCTGACGCTCGAAGGCGGCGCGATCGAATTCGACGGCGACGCCACGGCGATCCTGACCGAGTCGGCCGTGCTGCACGTGAATCGCAATCCGCAACTGTTCGACATTCCGAACGGCGCGATTGCGCGCGCGACGCTGTTGCCGACCGCGAAGGATACCGTGCTCGCCGAATTGCAGCGCACGCTCGGCGTGCGCAAGATCATCTGGTTGCCGGGCACGGCGACCTATCCGCGCGGCAGCGGCGCCGGGGGCGCCGATGGCGTGGCGACACCGGCCGGCGAGAGCGACATCACGAACGGCCACGTCGATTTTTACGCGCGTTTCCTGGCACCCGGTGTGGTCGCGTGCTGCTACGACGCGTCGAATTCGACCGGCGAGCGCGCGTTGACGGATGCGAACCGGCAGCGCCTCGCGGGCCAGACCGATGCCAGCGGACGACCGCTGCAGATCGTCGAACTCGTGCCGCCGGTCAATTTCGGCACGTCCGCCGGAACCACGCTGAACGACCGGCAGATGTCGCATTTCGCGGCCGGCTACATCAACTTCTACACCTGCAACGGCGCGCTCGTGATGCCGAAATTCAACGATGCGGCAGCCGATGCGGCCGCGGTCGCGGCCGTCCGCCCGTACGCGGGGAGCCGGGCAATCGTGCAGGTCGACATCCTCGGCATCGCGTCGGGCGGCGGCGGGATCCATTGCTCGACGCGGGAAATACCGGCCTGAGCAGGTCCCGTCATATCGATATGGAAATCGATTCGTTGTCCGTCACGCACGAATTCCGTAATCTGAACCCGTAGTTCGTGTGACACCTCCTTGACTGGGATTCGCGCCCGCTGCGTGCAGCGGGCGTCTTTTTTTGCGCGCGCCATCTGCCACGGCGCCACGTTTCTTCCACGCATCCTCCACGCCCGCCGATACGCGCCGCCATTCCAGCGGTTGTTCGGCCGCGCATGCATGCTCCGGCCCGCGCCGCGATTTTTACTTGCCATCCGGTTCCGGCCGTTCGGACCGACGGAAACTGAACAGTGCGAGTTATTCCCGTGTATCGCAGTCATCGAAACATAGCTAAAACGTCGAGCAAGCGTGCGGTTTATTTTGAATTGTCAGTGGCGTTTTATATTTAAACCGACAGTTTCGGTTATCGGATTAGGTCTTGTCCTAAACGTATGCATCGAAATCGGATTTTTCAGGCGATCTGAAAAATTACCGGCACTGCGCATATTGACGCGCCTTTTTCTTCATGCTTGACCGGCTTCGTCGATTGCCCGCATCGCCTGAGGGTCGGGCGTTTCGGGGCGACATGATTTCTCGGAAAACCGTTTCGATAGCAGGCGGGAAAATTGATTTATCGAATCCGGTTCTGCGGAAACGCGAGATGCTTTACTAATTTCTTACTTGTACGATATTCATTTCAAGTCTGGATAAATAGAATTGCGGGGTCGTCAATATTCGAAGGGGCGGGAAAGATTTCGCTGCCTTGGAAATGACGACGCGGCCGTCATCTCGCGTCGTGCCAATGAAGCAAGCGGCATTGCGCCTGTCGGCCGGTATGCCACAAGCCAATCAATCTCATAGGAACGTGGAAATGAAGATGAAACTTCTTCGGTGCTGGGTTGCGGCCGGTATCGCCGGCGCCGTACTGGCCCCGACGGTTGCCCATGCATATGACGGGACGATCAAGTTCGAGGGAAGCATCTCGGACGTCACGTGCAACATCAACGGCCAGGCGCCGGGCGTGGACAACATCCGCGAAGTATCGCTGGGCAACCATATCAACCCGAGCACGTTCGCCACGGCCGGTTCGACGTCCACGCCGGTGCCGTTCGCGCTGAATATCGGCGGCAACGCGGGTTGTACCGACGACACCAAGGTCGTGATCGATTTCGACCCGGCGTCGGTCAACGTCAATCCGGCAACCGGCAACCTGAAGCTCGTCGGAACCAAGCCCGCCGAAGGCGTGGAGATCCAGGTCAGCGACGCCGGCAACGGCAAGGCCGGCAAGATCTGGCTCGGCAAGCCGCAAAACCTGGCGGATGCGCAGGTCGCGACCGTGAAGAACAATACGGCGACCCTGACCTATTCGGCCGTCTACGTGTCGACGGTCGATCAGGCCGGAATCAAGACCGGGTCGGGCAATTCGTTCATCCGCTACACGCTGGCCTATTACTGATCGCCGCAGTCCATGTCCCGTGCCATGACCCTGTCATTTCGTACTATTAATCATGTAGTGATGTGCTGTGTCATGGCATGGGCTGCCTGTGCCGCGCCGGCACAGGCGGCGCTTGTGTTGAACGGCACGCGTATCGTCTTCCCGGAGCGCGAGCGCGACGTGACGGTGCGCGTCGAAAACACGTCGGAGCAGCCGGTACTGGCGCAGAGCTGGATCGACGACGGCCGCGTCGACGTGCCTCCCGAGCAATTGCAGGTGCCGTTCGTCGTCGCGCCGGCCCTGAAGCGCGTCGAGCCCGGCCGCGGCGCCGTGCTGCGCATCACGCACACGCCGGCGTCGCTGCCCGGCGATCGCGAATCGGTCTACTGGCTGAACGTCCTCGAGGTGCCGGCCAGCCAGAAGGATAGCGACAACCAGCTGCGCTTCGGATTCCGCACGCGCATCAAGCTTTTCTTTCGACCGACGGCGCTCGCCGACGGCGTGGACGCCGCGCCCGATCAACTGGTGTGGAAGACGGTCGCGGCAGCGCCAGGCGGGCACGAACGCAAGCTCGTGCTCGAAGTGGCCAACCCGACGCCGTACTACGTGTCGTTCGGCAAGGTGGAGAGCGATGCGGGCGGCACGTTCGCATCGGCAGGTGGCGGAATGGTCGCGCCGTTCGGCCACGCGCAGTTCGTGCTGCCGGGTGTCGCGATCTCGGCGAACAAGGCTGCAACCGTGCGGTACATGGTCATCGACGACTATGGCGGACGCACCACGATAACGAAAAAACTGGCGGACTGAGCAGGCCGTCAGGCAGCACCGCACCGAGGCACGATTCAACATGCCGTTTCACGCGTCGATACGACGGTCTGTTGATTCGGCATGCGAAACAACATGGTTCTTCATGCAGACCTTACCGGCAATTCCTTCCTTGTGCGCCCCGGTACCCGCGCCGCGCCGTCGGTCGTGTTCGCGTCGGCGGGCGATCGCATCGGCACTGACGCGGGTGGCGGTCGCGGTCGCGAGCGCGGGCATGCTCGTGGAGCGTGCGGCCGCGGCGACTGCCGCGCCGGCGCGCGACAGCGCCGGCCACGATGCACCGGCTGCGGTGGAGCCCGCATGGCCGGCCGGCGACGCGATCCGCTTCGACGAATCGATGCTGATGCACGGGGCCGGAGCCACACCGATCGACACGACGCCCTACGAGCGTCCGAACGTGCTGGTGGAAGGGCTGCGCCGCGTGGATTTCGTCGTCAACGGGCAATGGCGCGGCGTGGAAGAGATTACGTTCCGGCGCGCCGGCGACGGCCGCGTCCGGCCATGCTACGACCGCGCGATCCTGCAGCGCGCGGGCGTCGATCTGGCGCGCAGCGAGCGCGGCCAGGATCGCGATGCGCCGCCAGAGCCGATGCCGGACGGGCTGCTTTGCGAGCCGATCTCCCGCCATGTGCCCGGGGCCGAGCTGTCGTTCGACCAGGACGAACAGAAACTGTATCTGGTCGTTCCGCAGTTCTACATGCGGCTCGCGAGCCGCAGCAATTACGTCGATCCATCGACCTGGACGAACGGCGTGCCGGCCGCACTCGTGAACTACAACGCGATGGCGTTTACGACGCGCGCAAGCGGCTACGAGTTCGCGCAGCTCTATACGGGGCTGACGATGGGCGCGAACGCCGGGCCGTTCCGGATTCGCCATACGGGCAATTTCACCTGGTCGCAGCGCGGAGCGATGCGCTATCAGCGCGGCAACGTCTATGCGCAGACGGATCTGCCCGCATGGCGGGCGCAGTTGCTCGTCGGGGAAAGCTCGACGAGCGGCGATCTGTTCGACGCCGTATCGTTTCGCGGCATCCAGATATCGAGCGACGACCGGATGCTGCCCGACACGCTGCGCTACTACGCGCCCGTCGTGCGCGGCGTTGCGCAATCCAATGCGCGCGTGACGATCCGCCAGCGCGGCTATCTCGTGTACGAAACGACGGTCGCACCGGGGCCGTTCGAGCTCGACGACCTGCAGGCGATGAGTTACGGCGGCGACCTGAACGTGACGGTGACCGAATCGAACGGCGACGCGCACAGCTTCGTCGTGCCGTTCGCGACGACGGTCCAGTTGCTGCGGCCGGGGAGCACGCGATTCAGTGCGATGGCGGGCCGTGCAATCGATTTCGGTTCCGGTGCGGGCGGCGGTGCGCAATATGTCGGCCAGTTCACCGTGCAGCGCGGGATCAACAACCTGGTGACCGCATACGGCGGCGGCGCATTTGCCGGACGCTACCAGTCGGTGCTGACGGGCATCGCGTTCAACACGCCGATCGGCGGCATCGCGGCCGACGTCACGGTCGCGCGGGCGCAGCCCGCCGGCGCCGGGCGGATGAACGGCTCCAGCATCCGCGTGTCGTACAGCAAGAATTTGCCGAACAGCGGCACGAACTTCTCGCTGCTCGCGTACCGCTATTCGACCAAAGGCTATCTCGGCCTGAGCGATGCGCTGCAACTAGCCGGCAGGACCGCCCAGGGGCTGTCCACCGACGCGTTTCCGCGGTTGCGCAACCGAGTCGATCTCAACCTCAGCCAGCAGGTCGGGCAGGCCGGCAACGTCTATCTGAACGGCTCGTCGCTCAGCTACTGGACAGGGCGCGGCCAGACGCTCAGTTTCACGCTCGGCTACAGCAAGCAATGGCGCGACGTGACGGTGAACGCGTCGGTGCAGCGGGTGCGCAACGTGTCCGCCGGCATGTCGTCGTTCGGGCGTCCAGCCGGCAACACGCTCGCGAGCGTGAGCGTGTCGATTCCGCTCGACCGGAACGCGCGCCGCGCACCGACGTTCAACACGCTCGTCACGCACGACAGCAGCGCGGGCACCAGTGCGATGGCCGGCGTGTCCGGGCGCTTCGGCGAACAGGGTGACGGCTCGTACTCGCTGTCGGCGACCTACGACGGCAGCAACCGCGCGTCGTCGGGCAGCTTCGGCGTCGGCTACCGGATGCCGACGGCGTCGCTCGCGGGCAACTTCGGGATGGGCAGCGGCTACCAGCAGGCGTCGCTCAGCGCGTCGGGCGGGCTGGTCGTACACCGGGGCGGCGTGACGCCCGGGCCGACGCTGGGCGAGACCGTCGGCATCGTGCGCGCGCCGGACGCGCAGGGCGCGTCGGTCGGCACGTCGGACGCCCGGGTCAACCGGTCCGGCTATGCGATCGTCCCGAGCCTCGTGCCTTATCAGCTCAACCGGATCGACATCGATCCGAAAGACGTTCCCGACGACGTCGAGATGACGACGGTCTCGCGCAGCGTCGCCCCCCGCGCCGGCGCGGTCGTGCTGCTTTCCTACGACACGGTGAAGGCGCGCGCGCTGCTGATCGACACGACGATGGAGGACGGCCGGCCGTTGCCGTTCGCCGCGCGCGCGCTCGATGCGCGGACGGGCGCATTGCTCGGGGCAGTCGGTCAGGGCAGCCGCCTGTTCGTACGCAGCGGCGAGCACGACGGACACATCCGGGTCGAGTGGGGCCCGCGCGAGGATCAGCAGTGTGCGATCGACTATTCGGTGCCGGCGGAGCAGCGCGCGGGCACGGGCTACGTGACGCTCACGCGCGTGTGCCGTTCGCCGGCGTCGCTGCCGCCGCTGCCGCCGTCGGCCGCGACGGCTCCCGCCGGGAGGCCGTAGGTCGATGCGCGTCGTCTTTTTCCATTTCGCGTCGTTCCCGGCCCGGCGGCGGCCCATGCCGCGCGGCGGGCGCTTCCTGTCCGGTGCGCTTCGCGCCGCGTTGCTCGCGGCCGCCGCGATCGCGCCCGCGATCGTTTCCCTGCCCGCGCAGGCGGCGCTGTCGGTCGTCGGCACGCGTTTCATTTATCCCGGCGGCGCGCGTGCGGAAACGATCACCGCACGCAATTCCGGCAGCACGCCGCTCCTCGTCCAGATCTGGCTCGACGACGGCAATGCGAACGCCGATCCGAGCGGGCTGCGCGTGCCTTTCGTCGTTGCGCCGCCGCTTGCGCGGCTCGACCCGCAGCACGCGCTGGCGGTGCGCGTGCGCGCGGTGGGCGACGAGCTGCCATCGGATCGGGAATCCCGCTTCTGGATCAATCTGCTCGAAGTGCCGCCTGCCGGGCCGGCCGACAACATGCTGCGCATTGCGTACCGGTTGCGCATGAAGCTGCTGTACCGGCCGCGCGGCATCGACGGCGATCCGCGCGACGCACCGGATCGCCTGACGTGGACGTATCCGGACGCGCGGGCGCGTCCCGTCCTCGTGTCGAAGAACCCGACGCCGTTCTACGTCACGCTGACGCGCGTCGTCCTGCAGGGGCGGCCCGTCGTGCTGGCCGGCGGCGCGGTGGACGTCGAGCCGTTCGGCCGCGCCGAGATTCCGCTCGATGCGCCGCCGGGCCCGCCGGCGGACGACATCGTCTTCGACGCGGTCGACGACGGCGGCCGGCCGCGCGAGCACCGGGGGCGGCTCGATGCGCATTGATCGCCGAGGCAACCGGCAAACCGTGCAATACCCGTCCTGCAGGGGATACCGGCAGGGAATCAACTATCACAAGGCAAATTCACAATGAACAAGACCTACGCTCTGGTATGGAACAACGGGCAGGGAATCTGGCAGGTCGCGGGGGAACGGGCGCGTCGCCGAGGCAAGGCATCGACGCGCACCGCGAGGATGCTTGCCGTCGCATGTGTCGCCGGCGGTGCGATGAGCGCCGCGCATGCGTTGCCGGTCGGCGAGAACGTCGTGTCCGGGAGTGCCGACATCCTGCGTTACGACAACGGCCGGCAGATGTCGATCAACCAGCATGGCGACAAGCTGCTGACCGAATGGTCGTCGTTCAACGTCGATGCGGGGCAGCGCGTCACGTTCAACCAGCCGTCCGCGTCGTCGATCGCGCTGAACCGGGTCACGGGGCAGCAAGGCAGTGCGATTCACGGCAGCATCGACGCGAACGGCCGCGTGTTCCTCGTCAACCCGAACGGGATCCTGTTCGGCAGCGGAGCGAAGGTCAACGTGGGCGGCCTCGTCGCGTCGACGCTCGACATCGGGAACGCCGATTTCGCCGCCGGGCACTACCGGTTCTCCGGCGCGTCGCCGAGCATCGTGCAGAACAGCGGCAACCTCGTCGCGAGCGAAGGCGGCGCGATTGCGCTGCTGGGCGCGCAGGTGATGAACCGTGGGGTCGTCCAGGCCCAGATGGGCACCGTCGGACTCGCGGCGGGCAGCGCCGTCACGCTGAATTTCGACGGCAGGAAGCTGCTCAGCCTGCAGGTCGACAAGCGTGCGGTCAACGCGCTGGCCAGCAACGAACGGCTGCTGAAGGCCGACGGCGGTCAGGTGTTGATGAGCGCGCGCACCGCCGATACGTTGTTGCAGACGGTGGTGAACAACCAGGGCGCCATCGAGGCGCGCACGCTCAGGAATTCCGCCGGACGGATCGCACTGGACGGCTACGACGCGGGCACGGTCAACGTTGCCGGCACGCTCAACGCCAGCGCGTCGACGCCCGGCAACGGCGGCACGATCGACACGCGCGGCGCGGACATGAAGGTCGCGCTCGGCGCGACGGTCGACACCCGCGCCACCAACGGACGCGGTGGGGTGTGGCGCATCGCGTCGTCCGACGTGTCGGTCACGACGGGCGCGAGCCGGCCGGGCACGATCGTCGCCGATACGCTTTCGCGCAATCTGGGGATGACGGATATCCAGCTCGTCGCCGAGCAGGGCAAGCTGTCGGTCGACGGCCCGGTGACCTGGGCAACCGGCAATCAACTGACGCTCACGAGCCGGCAGGGCGACGTCGCGGTGAACGGCGCGTTGCAGGCGACGGGCGCGAACGCCGGCGTGACGATCGACGCGGCGCAGGGCGCGCGGATTGCCGCGCCGGTCTCGCTGACCGGCGTGAACGCCCGTTTCAGGCTCGACTACGGCAGCACGTATTCGCTGGGCAACGGCGCCTCCGTCACGCTGTCCGGCGCGGGCGTGGCGTTCGAGTCGAACGGCTTTCTCTATACCGTGATCCAGAACCTCGCGCAGTTGCAGGCGATGAACGCGAACCTGGGCGGCCTGTACGTGCTCGGCAACGACCTCGTCGGCAGCTATTACAACACCGCATTCACGACGATCGGCGCCGACACGCCGTTCCACGGCGTGTTCGACGGTCTCGGCCATTCGGTCAGCAAGCTGTCGATCACGAGCGGCAGCCCGTACGCGGGCCTGTTCGGCCTCAACATGGGCCGCATCGCGAACCTGATCATGAAGTCGTCGAACGTCGGTGCGGCCGCGGGCCCCGGGCCGGTCGCGATCGGTGCGGTGGCGGGCGAGAACCGCGGCGAGATCGCGAACGTCGTCGTGTCGGACAACACGGTGGTGCGCGCCGGCGCGAGCCGCAGCAACGTGCTCGGCGGCGTCGTCGGCATCAATCGCGGCAGCGTGGCGCAATCGTCGTTCGCCGGCAGGGTGGAAGGCAACGGCATGACCTACGCCGCCGGCGGTCTCGTCGGCGAGCATGCCGCGGCCGCCGGACGCGCGGACGAAGCGACGATCTCCGACAGCACGGCGAACGCCGTCGTATCGGGCGGCGCATCGAACGCAGCGTCGCTCGGCGGCCTCGTCGGCGTGAACCGCGGCGGCACGATCCGCAACGGGACGAGCCTCGGCTCGACGTCCGCCGCCGGCCTGTCGGGCGTCAACGTCGGCGGCCTGGTCGGCACGAACCTGGCCGGCGGCGTCGTGCAGGGCAAGGCTTCCGGGAACACGACGGGCGGTACCGGCGGTACGGCGGGCGGGTTGGTCGGCTACAACGCGGGTGCGATTGCCGATTCGATGGCGACGGGCGTGGTGGACGGCCGGTCCGCGCAGGCGATCGGCGGGTTCGTCGGGATGAACCAGGGTTCCGTGGTCGGCAGCCGTGCACTGGGCGCGGTCACCAGCGCGTCGTCCGGTGCGACGGGCGGCTTCGTCGGCATCAACCAGGGGCGCGACGCGTGGATCGCTCACGCCGAGGCGCACGGTACGGTTGCCGGCGGGCAAGGCAACGTCGGCGGTTTCGTCGGAAGCCACCTCAACGGGACGATCGAGCATTCGGTCGCGCGCGGCAAGACGACCGGCGGCAACTACAGCAAGACGGGCGGCTTCGCGGGCTACAACGAGAGCATATTGACCAACAACGATGCGAGCGGCGACGTGATCGGCGGGACGTATGCGTCGGTGGGCGGCTTTGCCGGCACCAACGCGACGTCGGGCGTGATCGCCGTCGCGCTCGCGACCGGCAACGTCCTGGGCAACACGTCCAGCGTCGTCGGCGGGCTCGTCGGCGACAACCTCGGCGAGATCTCCAACTCGGCGTCGTCGGGCACGGTCAGCGGCGGTTGCCAGGCAACGCTCGGCGGGCTCGTCGGGCTGAACGCGGGGCTCGTCCAGATCTCGACCGCGAGCGGTCGCGTCAACAACAGCACCAATGCCTCGTGGCGCCAGGTGTATGGCGGGCTCGTCGGCGTCAATCGCGGCACGTTCCGGTGGAGCGATGCGGTCGGCGCTGCAGCGCAGCAGCAGATCGCCGGCATCAACCTGGGCGTGATCGAGAAGTAACGCACTTGGCGACGGGCGACACGGCGCCCGTCGCCGGCATCAACGGGAAACGGGAGACAGCATGACGACGATTCTACGGCGAGCGTACCGATGGGGGCGGACGCCCGCACGCCTGGGCGCGGCAGCCTGCTGCGCGGCGTGCATATGGCAAGCCGGCCCTGCGTTTGCCGCCGCTACGGCGGTCGACTGCACGTTCAAAAACATCAAGGCGACGGACTGGAAGCAGGTCACGAGGTTGACGAACAGTACGCCGGCCGGCGCGGTGCTCTACCAGCGGATGGTGTCGCTCGTCGTGCAGTACAAGTACGGCACGGCAACCTCGACCGAGTACGAGATGGTCAATGCCGGACACTGGAAGCCGGGCACCGTGATACCGGCCGGCGCCGCGCAAACGAACGTGGACGGCATCGCGCTGCGCTGGTCGGGCGTCGGCAACGACGGGGAAAACCGCACGCTGACGCAGGCGGTCAACCCGATGGCGGTGGCGAAAACGCTGATCGTCAAGAACGGGACGGCCCCCGACGATGCGCTGATGGCCTATTTTCTCCAGGAGCTCGTGCTGACCCGCTCGGCGACCGGGTTGCCGGAAGGCGAACTCGTGGTCAACGACCTGCCCGGTGCGCCGAGCATCGTGCTGTATGCGCTCGCGCTGCCGAAAGGGACGGCATCGCTCGGCAGCGCCGTGACGGTACCCGAGCGTCCGAACCCGCCGAACCTGTGCAAGCAGTCGATCACCTATACCGGCGTCGGCAACCTGACGATCGGCGGCGGCGGGGGCATTCCGGTGCCGAAACAATGCGAAGTCGAGTCGAACATGATCGTGCCGGTCAATCTCGGCAGGGCGTCGCTCAGCCAGTTCGCCCACCTGCATGCGACGTCGCAGCCGGTCGATTTCAGCATCACGCTCAGTCAGTGCGCGGCCGCGGCGAAGCCGACGATCAGCTTCCGCGACAAGGCCGTCAAGCCGAACGCGGACAAGACGCTGCTGGAGCTGAGTGCACCGGACGGCCAGGCGGTCGCGCGCGGGTTCAACATCGTGATGACGAACGGCCTGAGCGGCGAACGAATCAGCTACGACGAACCGGACAAGGCGAAGCAATATCCGATGAAGCGCATCGGCGACACCGCCGTCATGCCGTTGAGCGCGCAGTACATCCGGACCGGCACCGATACCGAACTCAGGGCCGGCTACGCGGGCGGCGCGGCGGAGTTCACGTTCACGTTTCCGTAACGGCCCCGGCGCGACACGCGTGCAGAGGAACGGCGTGCGACGGCCTTCATCGCGCCTTACGCGCAGGCGAACCCGCCATCCGTCGATCTGTCGGCCCGGATTCGCCGCACGCGCCGAAGCATCGGCGGCATCACGCCTCTCATGCGTCGCGATGCGCGGCGAACCGGATCGCCGCGCGCGCCCTCGGCGCGGCGGGCGACGGGATGCGTCGTTCGACGCAGGAAGAGGCAGCGTAAGCGCGCCACGGCATATCGATATGGAAATCGATTCGTTGTCTATCACGTGCGATTTCCGCAATCTGAACCCGTAGTTCGTGTGATACCTCCTTGACTGGGATTCGCGCCCGCTGTGTGCAGCGGGCGTCTTTTTTTGGCGTGCCGCATCTCACGCCACGCGTCCGGCTCATCACGAAATCCGCAGAGCAAAGCACCATTTGTTGGTTCGGATTCGCCGCCCGCGCTGATACGTTAGCGGCTTCGCGATCCACATGCATTGCGATGTTCCTCGAACCGGGCCGCCGCGCGATCCGCGGTAGCCTTCATAACAAATCAGGTCGTGCTCATGAAATTCCACACTCTCGCTACGTGGCTCGTCGGGGCCGCGCTCGTCACCGCAGGCACCGTTGCGCATGCGGACCGTCTCGACGACATCAAGAAGGCCGGCGTGCTGCGCGTCGCGACGTTCGACAGCAACCCGCCGTTCGGCTATGTCGACGGCAAGAACAACCATATCGTCGGTCTCGACGTCGACTACGCGAAGGCACTCGCGGACAAGCTCGGCGTGAAGCTGCAACTGCAGCCGACCAACCCGGCGAACCGCATTCCGTTCCTGACGTCCGGCAAGGTCGATCTCGTGCTCGCGAACTTCACGATCACCGACGAACGCGCGAAGCAGGTCGACTTCAGCATTCCGTATTTCTCGTCGGGCCAGCAGTTTCTCGCGAAGAAGGGCGTGCTGAAATCGGCCGACCAGTTGAACGCGCTGCGCGTCGGTGCGGACAAGGGCACGACCAACGAGACCACGCTGCGCGAGAAATTCCCGAAGGCAACGATCGTCGCGTACGACGACACGCCGTTCGCGTTCGCCGCGCTGCGCGCCGGCAACGTGCAGGCGATCACGCAGGACGGCCCGAAACTGATCGGCCTGCTCGCGAACGTGCCCGACAAGCAGAACTACGAGATCCCGGCCTTTACGATCTCGAACGACTACATGGGCGTCGGCGTGCCGAAGGGCGAGACGCGCCTGCTCGGCTTCGTCAACGACACGCTGAAGGGGCTCGAGGCGAACGGCCGCGCCGCGCAGATCTACGACGCATGGTTCGGGCCGACGACGAAGACGCCGCTCACGCGCATCTACCGCATCGGCGACAAGACCTGATCCTCATCGCACGCACGCCGCGACCGGCCGGGAACCGGCGTCGCGGCGCGGTTCGTTTTACTTCGATCGCGCCTGTCGCGCGCACCTCAGCATGCTCGGGTTGGCTCCCAAATATCTGTCCTGGCTCTGGCAGGGTTTCCTGCTGACGCTCGGCCTCGCGGCCGCATCGGCCCTCGCCGCAACCGCCGGCGGGCTGCTGCTCGCGATCATGCGGCATGCGCGCGGCACGGCGCCGCGCGCGGCGGCCGCCGCATACATCGTCACGTTCCGCAACACGCCGCTGCTGGTGCAGTTGCTGTTCTGGTATTTCGGCGTCGCGTCGTTGCTGCCCGATACCTGGGTCGCGTGGCTGAATGCGCGGCATGCGGTGAGCGCGGGCCCGCTCACGCTCGCCTGGCCGTCGTTCGAATTCGTGGCGGGCTGGGTCGGACTGAGCGCGTACACGGCGGCGTTCGTCGCCGAGGAGTGCGAGGCCGGCCTGCGCGGCGTGCGGCGTGCGCAGCACGATGCGGCGGCCGCGCTCGGCCTCACGCCGATGCAGTCGCTGCGCTACGTGGTGCTGCCGCAAGCCGTGCGCATCGCGTTGCCGCCGCTGTTCGGCCAGTACATGAATCTCGTGAAGAACTCGTCGCTCACGATGGCGATCGGCGTGGCCGAGCTGTCGTATGCATCGCGGCAGGTCGAAACGGAAACGTTCCAGACCTTCGCCGCGTTCGGCGTCGCGACCGTGCTGTACGTCGCGGCGGTGGCGGCGATCGAGGCGGGCGCGGATGCGGCGACGCAATGGCGCGACCGGCTGGGGGCGGGGCGCTGACAATGGATCTTTCGCTGCTCGTCTCCAACCTGCCGTATCTGCTGGTTGGCGCCTTTCCCGACGGCCCGCTCGGCGGCGCCGCGCTGTCGCTGGCGCTGGCGATCGCCTCCGCGATCGCGTCGGCCGTACTCGGCGTGGCGCTCGGCGTGGCGATGGCGCTCGCGCGCGGCCCCGTGCGCGTGCTGTTGCTCGCGTTCATCGGCTTCTTCCGCGCGATTCCGGTGCTGATGCTGATCTTCTGGACGTATTTCCTGATGCCCATGCTGCTGCACATGGATGTGCCGGGGCTCGCGACCGTCGTGTGCGCGCTCGCGCTGATCGGCGGCGCCTACCTCGCGCATGCGGTGCATGCGGGCATCGTCGCGGCGGGCGAGGGGCAATGGCAGGCCGGGCTGTCGCTCGGGCTCACGCGCTGGCAGACGGTGCGCCACGTGCTGCTGCCGCAGGCGATCCGGATCATGACGCCGTCGTTCGTCAACCAGTGGGTCGCGCTCGTGAAGGATACGTCGCTCGCGTACATCGTCGGCGTGCCGGAGCTGTCGTTCGTCGCCACGCAGGTGAACAACCGGCTGATGGTGTATCCGGCGCCGATCTTCCTGTTCGTCGCGCTGATCTATCTGGTGCTGTGCACGTCGCTGGACGGCGCGGCGCGCTGGCTGCTGTCGCGCGGCCCGCGCACGGCACGCGCCGCGCATGCGGCGGCCGAGCGGGCGGAACCCGCCGGCTGACGGCGGGTGCGCGGCCCGCGCGTCACGATGCCGAGTAATGCGTGTTGAAGACCGCGCGCAGTGTCGACGGATCGGTCGCGAAGTCGCCCCACAGCGGCCCGTCGTTTTGCGTGAACGCGAACGATGCGGTGCTGACCGACGCGAGGCGGAAGCGCCATTGCGCCGCTTCCTGGCGGAATGCGGTGAGCTGCATGTCGGACAGCGCCGTCTGCGCGCTCGCGAGGGTGACGAGCGGGTCGACCGGGCGGTTCGCCACGCGCACCTCGAAATGCAGGTGCGGGCCGGTCGCCGCGCCGGTCATCCCGACCGAGCCGATGCGCTGGCCCTGCGCCACGGTGTCGCCGGTCTTGAGCCCGGCCGCGAATGCGGACAGGTGCGCGTAATAGGTCGAGTAGCCGTCGGCGTGATCGACGATCACGTAGCGGCCGTAGCCGCCCGGATCGGTGCCGACGAACGACACCACGCCGTCGGCCGCCGCGTCGACGGGCGTGCCGGTGGGCGCGGCGAGATCGACTCCCGTGTGGAACGCCATCGCCTGCGACAGCGGATGGATGCGCTCGCCGAAGAACGAGCTGATACGGGTCCACCTGACCGGCATCGTGAACGCGGCGGCTTCGAGCGGCGCGCCGTCGAGCGCGTAGTACGCGCCGTGCCCGGCGCCGGGTGCGCGGAACCAGATCGCGCCGAATGTGCGGCCGGCCACGCGCAGCTCGAGCGCGGTGAGGCGCGGCGTGCCGTCGCCCGTATCGAACGCGATGCGGTAGTAGTCGCCGCGTTGCGCGCTCGCGCGCATCGCGACCTTGCCGCTCACGAGATCGCCGAGCTGGATGCGGACTTCGGGCGGCACGTCGAGACGGTTCAGCGTATCGGACAGCGTGAGCTCGATGTTGCCCGCGCGCATCCCGTGCGGGCTGTCGGGGGTCGCGAACCGGAACAGGTTCGCATAGCCGAGCATGTCGTTGCGGTGCGCGCTGAGCGGGGCGAACAGGCCGGGCTGCACGTTGCGGTCGTTGCGCTCGCCGATCGTGCGGGCGAGTTCGCTCGTCACGAAATGCTGCGCGGTCGGGAACGGCGTGTCGGACAGCACGCGCTGCGGCAACGCGGCCGTGCCCGAGTCGACGGCGCCCGGCAGTTGCGACACGGCGGGCAGCGCGGCGAAGCCGAGTGCGGCAAGGGCGCCGAGCACGGCGGCCGGCACGAGCGCGCGCATGACGCGCTGCGTGCGGCCGGGTGCGGAAGCATCAGGGGGGGCGGCAGGCTTGACCAAGGTGTCCACATCCAGGAAAGCGGTTCAAAGGGGTGTGGGCAGGGGCCGCCGGCGATGCATCCGTCGAGCGACGGGCGGGCGGCGGGCGTGCAACAAGACAGGGCCCGCCAGGGGCCTGTGTCGTTTCCGTTCGACCCAACGCGCGGGGCGGGCCCGCTTCGAACGGCGGCGTGCATACCGGGTCGAACCCGGATATCACGAAGACGCTAAAGAGAGATGACCGCGTCAGTCTACCGATGTTCCGTGAATCGTTAAAAATTTTAAAGAGGGTCAGCTCGGCCGTTCCGCAGTGCGATAAATCGGGCTAAACCGGCATTTGTTACGCCAATTCCCGTCAGTCCGGCAATTTGTGTGCGCCCCTGCGCAGCGCGGCCGACGCGCGCACGGCGTCGAAGCCGGCGTCGAGCATTGCCTCCGCGTCGTTCCACAGGTTGCCGCGCAGCCGGTTGGTCCAGATCATCGACGCGAACACGCCTTCGAGCAGCGACACGAGATAGACGGCGGCCAGGTGCACGTCGAGATCGGCGGCGATTTCGCCGGCCGCGATCGCGCGGCGCAGCAGCGCCTTCGTGATCCGCAGCATCTGCAGTTCGAGCAGCATGCGGCGCCGCTGCAGCGCGCCGTTCTCCTCGCTCTGCTCGCACTTCGTATAGAGGATCACGAGCACGCGCTGCATCGGGCCGGGCTCGCCGCATTCCTGCAGATAGTGCGACGCGGCGCGCCGCAGTGTGGCGAGCGGCGGCAGCCCGTCGCCGGCGTCGAAGCCTTCCGACGTACGCGCGAACGCGCGGTCGCACATCGCCAGACACACTTCCATCTTGTTGCGGTAGTGGCCGTAGACGGCGCCGCGCGACATGCCGGCCGCTTCGGCGAGATCCGCCATCGCGGTTTGCGCGACGCCTTTCTCGAGCAGCACGAGCTCGGCGGCGTCGAGGATCCGGTGCTTGATGGCGAGCGATTCTTCGCGGGTCTTGCGGGCCATGTCCTGAAATTCCTTACAATTCGCTGTCGTTTTATTGAGACAGTATGACGGTCAGATTGAAATAGCGTGTATTTAATCAGTCGTGACTGATTATAATCGGCCACCCCGAACCGCCGCATTGTATCGGCGGCGAACGATCCGAGGTCACTATGAACAACAATCGCTCCCTGTTGCGCCACCGGCTGGCGCCGTTCGCGCTGGCGGCCATGCTGGTCCTGGCCGGATGCGGAAAGGGCGACAAGGACGCCGCGCCGGAGGCCGTGAAGCAGGCGAACGTCGTGACGGTGCGCCCGACGGCCGTGCCGATGACCGTCGAGCTGCCGGGCCGGCTCGATGCGTACCGGCAGGCGGAGGTGCGCGCGCGGGTCGCCGGCATCGTGACGGCGCGCACCTACGAGGAAGGCCAGGAAGTGAAGCAGGGCGCGGTGCTGTTCCGCATCGATCCGGCGCCGCTGAAGGCCGCGCGCGATGCCGCGCAGGGCGCGCTCGCGAAGGCGCAGGCCGCCGCGCTCGCGGCGAGCGACAAGCGTCGTCGCTACGAGGACCTCGTGCGCGATCGCGCGGTCAGCGAGCGCGACCACACCGAGGCCGTCGCGGCCGACACGCAGGCGAAGGCCGAGGTGGCGTCCGCGAAGGCCGAGCTGGCGCGGGCGCAGTTGCAGCTCGACTATGCGACGGTCACCGCGCCGATCGCCGGCCGCGCCCGGCGCGCGCTCGTGACCGAGGGCGCGCTGGTCGGCCAGGACCAGGCAACGCCGCTCACGACCGTCGAGCAGCTCGATCCGATCTACGTGAACTTCTCGCAGCCGGCCGCCGATGTCGACGCGCTGCGCCGCGCGGTGAGGAGCGGGCGCGCGACGGGCATTGCGCAGCACGACATCGCCGTGACGCTGCTGCGCGCCGACGGCAGCGCCTATCCGCTGAAGGGCAAGCTGCTGTTCAGCGATCTCGCGGTCGATCCGACCACCGACACCGTCGCGATGCGCGCGCTGTTCCCGAATCCGGAGCGCGAGCTGTTGCCGGGCGCGTATGTGCGGATCGCGCTCGACACGGCGGTCGACCAGCGGGCGATCCTCGTGCCGCGCGATGCGCTGCTGCGCACGAGCGACCGCACGTCGGTGCGCGTCGTCGGCCCGAACGGCAAGGTCAAGGACGTCGAGGTCGCGGCCGACCAGATGAGCGGCCGTGACTGGCGCATCACGCGCGGCCTGACGGGCGGCGAGCGCGTGATCGTCGACGACGTCGCGCAGTTCGCGCCCGATACGGCCGTCAAGCCCGTCGAGAAGGCGCCGCCATCGAAGGCGGCGCCGGCAGCGGCCGCCTCGCAGGCGGCCGCCCGTCAAACCTGACCGGTTCAAACCAGACCACCATGGCACGTTTCTTCATCGATCGCCCCGTCTTCGCGTGGGTGATCGCAATCTTCATCATGCTGGGCGGCGTGTTCGCGATCCGCGCGCTGCCCGTTGCGCAGTATCCGGACATCGCGCCGCCCGTCGTCAGCATTTATGCGACGTACCCGGGCGCGTCGGCGCAGGTCGTCGAGGAATCGGTGACCGCGCTGATCGAGCGCGAGATGAACGGCGCGCCCGGGCTGATGTACACGTCGGCCACCAGCAGCGCCGGGATGGCGTCGCTGTACCTCACGTTCAAGCAGGGCGTGAACGCCGATCTCGCGGCCGTCGAAGTGCAGAACCGGCTGAAGACGGTCGAGGCGCGGCTGCCCGAGCCCGTGCGGCGCGACGGCATCCAGGTCGAGAAGGCCGCCGACAACATCCAGCTCGTGGTGTCGCTGACGTCCGAAGACGGCCGGATGACGGACGTGCAGCTCGGCGAATATGCGTCGGCGAACGTCGTGCAGGCGCTGCGCCGCGTGGAAGGGGTCGGCAAGGTGCAGTTCTGGGGCGCCGAATATGCGATGCGGATCTGGCCCGACCCGGTGAAGCTGGCCGGGCACGGCCTCACCGCGTCGGATATCGCATCGGCCGTGCGCGCGCACAACGCGCGCGTGACGATCGGCGACATCGGCCGCTCCGCGGTGCCGGCCAGCGCGCCGATCGCGGCGACCGTGTTCGCCGACGCGCCGCTGAAGACGCCGGCCGATTTCGGCGCGATCGCGCTGCGCACGCAGGCCGACGGCTCCGCGCTCCATCTGCGCGACGTCGCGCGCATCGAGTTCGGCGGTAACGACTACAACTATCCGTCGTACGTGAACGGCAAGGTCGCGACCGGGATGGGCATCAAGCTCGCACCGGGCTCGAACGCGGTGTCCACCGAGCGCCGCGTGCGCGCGACGATGGACGAACTGTCCGCGTACTTCCCGCCCGGCGTGAAATACCAGATTCCGTACGAGACGTCGTCGTTCGTGCGCGTGTCGATGAACAAGGTCGTCACGACGCTGATCGAGGCCGGCGTGCTGGTGTTCCTCGTGATGTACCTGTTCATGCAGAACCTGCGTGCGACGCTGATCCCGACGCTGGTCGTGCCGGTCGCGCTCGCGGGCACCTTCGGCGTGATGTATGCGGCGGGCTTCTCGATCAACGTGCTGACGATGTTCGGGATGGTGCTGGCGATCGGCATCCTGGTCGACGACGCGATCGTCGTGGTCGAGAACGTCGAGCGGCTGATGGTGGAGGAAGGGCTCGGGCCCTACGACGCGACCGTGAAGGCGATGAAGCAGATCAGCGGCGCGATCGTCGGGATCACCGTGGTGCTGACGTCGGTGTTCGTGCCGATGGCGTTCTTCGGCGGCGCGGTGGGCAACATCTACCGGCAGTTCGCGCTGTCGCTCGCGGTGTCGATCGGCTTCTCGGCTTTCCTCGCGTTGTCGCTGACGCCCGCGCTGTGCGCGACGCTGCTCAAGCCCGTGGCCGGCGGCCATCACGAGAAGCGCGGCTTTTTCGGCTGGTTCAACCGCTTCGTCGCGCGCTCGACGCAGCGCTACGCGACGCGCGTCGGCGCGATGCTGAAGAAGCCGGTGCGCTGGCTCGTCGTGTACGGCGCGCTGACCGCGGCCGCGGCGGTGATGCTCACGCAGTTGCCGACCGCGTTCCTGCCGGACGAGGACCAGGGCAACTTCATGGTGATGGTGATTCGCCCGCAGGGCACGCCGCTGGCGGAAACGATGGCGAGCGTGCGGGAAGTGGAGTCGGCGATCCGCAACGACGAGCCGTCCGCGTATACGTTCGCGCTCGGCGGCTTCAACCTGTACGGCGAGGGGCCGAACGGCGGGATGATCTTCGTCACGCTGAAGAACTGGAAAGCGCGCCAGGCCGGGCGCGATCACGTGCAGGCGATCGTCGCGCGCATCAACGAGCGCTTCGCGGGCACGCCGAACATGACGGTGTTCGCGATGAACTCGCCGGCGCTGCCCGATCTCGGCTCGACGAGCGGCTTCGATTTCCGGCTGCAGAATCGCGGCGGGCTCGACTACGCGACGTTCAGCGCCGCGCGCGAGCAACTGCTCGCGGCGGGCGGCAAGGATCCGGCGCTCACCGACCTGATGTTCGCCGGCACGCAGGACGCGCCGCAACTGAAGCTCGACATCGATCGCGCGAAGGCGTCCGCGCTGGGCGTATCGATGGACGAGATCAACACGACGCTCGCGGTGATGTTCGGCTCCGACTATATCGGCGATTTCATGCACGGCACGCAGGTGCGACGCGTGGTGGTGCAGGCCGACGGGCTGCACCGGCTCGATCCGGACGACGTGAAGAAGCTGCGCGTGCGCAACGCGCGCGGCGAGATGGTGCCGCTGGCGGCGTTCACGACGCTGCACTGGACGCTCGGGCCGCCGCAGCTCACGCGCTACAACGGCTATCCGTCGTTCACGATCAACGGCGCGGCGGCGCAGGGCCACAGCAGCGGCGAGGCGATGGGCGCGATCGAGCGGATCGCGGCGAAGCTGCCGGCCGGCATCGGCCACGCGTGGTCGGGGCAGTCGTTCGAGGAGCGGCTGTCGGGTGCGCAGGCGCCGATGCTGTTCGCGCTGTCGGTGCTCGTCGTGTTCCTCGCGCTCGCGGCGCTCTACGAGAGCTGGTCGATTCCGTTCGCGGTGATGCTGGTCGTCCCGCTCGGCGTGATCGGCGCGGTGCTCGGCGTGACGCTGCGGGCGATGCCGAACGACATTTATTTCAAGGTGGGGCTGATCGCGACGATCGGGCTGTCCGCGAAGAACGCGATCCTGATCGTCGAAGTCGCGAAGGATCTGGTCGCGCAGCGCATGTCGCTTGCCGACGCCGCGCTCGAGGCCGCGCGTCTGCGGCTGCGGCCGATCGTGATGACGTCGCTCGCGTTCGGCGTCGGCGTGCTGCCGCTCGCGTTCGCGTCGGGTGCCGCGTCCGGTGCGCAGACGGCGATCGGCACCGGGGTGCTCGGCGGGGTGATCACGGCGACCGTGCTCGCGGTGTTCCTCGTCCCGCTGTTTTTCGTGATCGTCGGCCGCCTGTTCGACGTCGGCCCGCGCCGACGCGGCGGGGCGCAGCCGGCGACGATGGAGGGTTCTCGATGATGTTCGCGCTGAATGCACGCGCCGCGTCGCGCAGTGGGTTCGTACTCGCCGCCGCACTCGCGCTGGCCGGCTGCTCGCTCGCACCGCACTACGAGCGGCCGGCGGCGCCGGTGCCGGCCGCCTATGCGCCTGCCGACGGCAGTGCCGCGCCGGCCGACGCCGCCGCGCAGCTCGACGACTGGCGTACGTATTTCTCCGATGCCGCGCTGCAGGCGTGGATCGACGCGGCGCTCGCGAACAACCGCGACCTGCGGATCGCGGCCGGCCGGCTCGAGGAAGCGCGGGCGCTGTATGGCGTGCAGCGCGCGGACCTGATGCCGTCGGTCGACGCGAATGTGGGCTACGAGCGTGTGCGCCAGTACGACCCGGTCGTGCGCGAAAGCGCGATCAGCGGTCTGTATCGCGCGGGCGTCGGCGTCAGCGCGTACGAACTCGATCTGTTCGGCCGCGTGCGCAACCTGTCCGATGCAGCGCTCGCCGAATATTTCGCGACGGCCGACGCGCAGCGCACGGTTCGCATCGGCGTGATCGCCGACGTGGCGGGTGCGTACGTAGCGGAGCGCTCGCTGCACGAGCAGCTTGCGCTGGCGCAGCGCACGCTGGATGCGCGCGAACGGATGGCCGCGCTCACGCAGCGCCGCTATGCGGCCGGCACGAGCGATGCGATCGAGCTGCGCTCGGCCGAGATGCTGGTGGCATCGGCGCGCGCGTCGCAGGCCGCGCTGCAGCGCGAGCATGCGCAGGCCGTGCGGGCGCTGCAGTTGCTCGCGGGCGATTTCGCGCGCAACGTGCCGGCCGATCCGACCACGCTCGATACGCTGTCGATGGCCCCCGTGGCGCCCGGCGCACCGAGCGCGCTGCTCGAACGCCGGCCGGACATCCGGCAGGCGGAAGCGCGGCTCAAGGCGGCCAACGCGCAGATCGGCGCCGCGCGCGCGGCGTTCTTTCCGCGCATCGCGCTGACGACCGACTACGGTTCGGTGAGCGACGCGTTCTCGAGCCTGTTCTCGGCCGGCACGAGCGTCTGGACGTTCGCGCCGCGCATCACGCTGCCGATCTTCGCGGGCGGGCGCAATCGCGCGAACCTCGACGTCGCGAACGCGCGCAAGCACATCGCGGTGGCCGAATACGAGAAGACCGTGCAGACCGCGTTCCGTGAAGTGGCCGACGCGTTCGCCGCGCGCGGCTGGATCGATCGCCAGCTCGAGGCGCAGCAGGCCGTGCACACGGCCGACGGTCAGCGGCTGAGGCTCGCGGAGCGCCGCTATGCGGGCGGCGTCGCGACGTATCTCGAACTGCTCGATGCGCAGCGCAGCACGTACGAGTCGGGGCAGGAACTGATCCGGCTCAAGCAGCTCAGGCTCGCGAATGCGATCGCGCTGTACCGTGCGCTTGGCGGCGGCTGGTCGCCGGCATCGGCGGAGGCGTCCACGTCGGCGTAGTGCCCGTCACCGTCACCGTCGTGCCGCCCGGCACGACGGCGGCATAACGTTTCGACATACGTACCGTCGCCGCTTCATCCGGTATCGCCGCGCCGGCGGCAGGCCGGCCTGCCGGTCGGGACGTTTCCCGTCCCGTGACCGCGCACACCTGACGGCCGGAAACGGCCCCGTCCCTGGATCGCCCTTGCCGCGATCCCGCGCGAACGTGCGCGGTCCGTTTTCCTTTCCCTTCTTCGACGATGTGCCCCGCGGATCGCGTGCCGATGGCCGTCCATGCACGCGCTTTCCTCCCGGGAATTGACGTCCGGATTAATCCATGTATTGAAATTAATCGGGGCGTCAAAGTGTCGCAGTAAAACGTTTGTATTCGAGGCGCAATCGTTTGCGCGAAAGAATCGATCCGATTGAATCGATGGTTAATTTCCTGTCAGTTGAAAATGATTTGATATTGGCGTTGTCGATCGACAACGATGGCGGCATCTGACAATGTTTTGTCTTTTTCACGACGAATCTTGCGCGAGCCAATGCCAGCAAGGGGGAGCTGGGTGAATCCGGTTGCCGGCCGGAAAAGTCTTTAATCTTCAGTTATTTCCTGAAAATAAAAAAGGACTGCGGATAAAAATGATGCGACTCGAAAGTCGCGGGAAATGGCGTGGAATTGAAGGGTTAAATCTGACATTGTCAGGCACATTTGACAATGATTTACAAATAACTTTCAGAATTATCTCGATAATGCTGCCTCGTGTCGGACGGAAGCCAACCATGGCTGCCGTTTGTGTCCGCCACGTCGTCCATTCCATTTGCACTCCTTACGGGAAACGTCATGAAAAAATCCCTCCTGACCGCTGTCGCATTCGCGGCCCTGTCGACCTCGGCCTTCGCAGCGGGCACCGGCACGATCAACTTCACGGGCGAGATCGTCGCGGGCGCATGCGGCATCGATTCGGGCTCGGTCAACCAGACCGTCAACCTCGGCAAGGTGCCGACCAACGTGTTCAAGCAGGCTGGCGACAAGTCGACGCCGACCAACTTCGACATCAAGCTGACCGATTGCGACACGAGCATCGCGCAGAACGCGTACTTCACGTTCACGGGCACGTCGAGCGCGGGCCAGCCGAAGCTGCTCGCGACGATCGGCTCGGCCACCAACGTCGGCATCCGCCTGCAGGCGGCGTCGGGTGAATACCTCGACAACGGCGCCGAGCAGAAGGCGCCGACCGTGCTGCAGAACGGCACGAACATCGCGCGTTTCGCAGCCATGTACGAAGCGACCGCGGCCGGCGTGACGCCGGGTACCGCCGACGGCGTGGCGAACTTCACGGTCCGCTACCAGTAAGCGGCCGTACCGGGGGAGGGTGCGCGCACCCTTCCTCGTCCGCTTTCCCTCCTTTTCCCCCTTCCTGGACTTCCGGTAGCGCCGCGTGCGAATCAGACATTCCTTCCTTTGCGTCTCCGTGCTGGTTGTCGGCAGCCAGAGCCATGCGACGGAATTCAATTCGTCGTTCCTGAACATCGACGGCTCGAACAACGTCGACCTGTCGCAGTTCTCGCAGGCGGACTTCACGTTGCCGGGCGAGTACATGCTCGACGTGCAGGTCAACGACCTGTTCTACGGCCTGCAGTCGATCGAGTTCATCGCCGTCGACGCGTCGGGCGCCGGCAAGCCGTGCCTGACGCCGGAACTCGTCGCGCAGTTCGGGCTGAAGCCGTCGCTGGCGAAGGACCTGCCGCGCTTTCAGGGCGGGCGCTGCGTCGACCTCGGCGCGATCGAGGGGGTGACCGTGCGTTACCTGAAAAGCGACGGGCGGCTCAAGATCACGATTCCACAGGCGGCCCTCGAATTCAGCGATTCGACCTACCTGCCGCCGGAGCGATGGTCCGAAGGGATTCCGGGCGCGATGCTCGATTACCGCGTGATCGCGAACACGAACCGCAATTTCGGTGCGGGCGGCGGACAGACGAATTCGGTCCAGGCCTACGGGACGATCGGCGCGAACTGGGATGCATGGCGCTTTCGCGGCGACTACCAGGCGCAATCGAACGTGGGCAATACGGCATACGCGGACCGCACGTTCCGCTTCAGCCGGCTTTATGCATTTCGCGCGCTGCCGTCGATCCAGTCGACGGTGACGTTCGGCGACGACTACCTGACCTCCGACATCTTCGACACGTTCGCGTTGACGGGCGCGTCGATCCGCAGCGACGACCGCATGCTGCCGCCTGCGCTGCGCGGCTATGCGCCGCTGATCTCGGGCGTCGCGCGCACCAACGCGACCGTGACCGTGTCGCAGGCCGGCCGCGTGCTGTACGTGACGCGCGTGTCGCCGGGCGCCTTCGCGCTGCAGAACATCAATACGAGCGTGCAGGGCACGCTCGACGTCGCGGTCGAGGAAGAAGACGGCAGCGTGCAGCGCTTCCAGGTGACGACGGCCGCCGTGCCGTTCCTCGCGCGCACCGGCCAGTTGCGCTACAAGGCCGCCGTCGGCAAGCCGCGGCTGTTCGGCGGCGCCGGCATCACGCCGTTCTTCGGCTTCGGCGAAATCGCCTACGGCCTGCCGTTCGACGTGACCGCTTACGGCGGCTTCATCGCCGCGTCGGGCTACACGTCGATCGCGCTCGGCGTCGGCCGCGATTTCGGCGCGTTCGGCGCGCTGTCGGCCGACGTCACGCATGCGCGGGCCCGCCTGTGGTGGAACGGCGTGACGCGCAACGGCAACTCGTATCGCATCAACTATTCGAAGCACTTCGACGGGCTCGATGCCGACGTGCGTTTCTTCGGCTATCGCTTCTCCGAGCGCGAATACACGAACTTCGCGCAGTTCTCGGGCGACCCGACCGCGTACGGCCTGGCCAACAGCAAGCAGCGTTATTCGGCGACGCTGTCGAAGCGCTTCGGCGACACGTCGACCTATTTCTCGTACGACCAGACGACCTACTGGGAACGTGCGAACGAGCAGCGGGTCGGCCTCACGCTCACGCGGGCGTTCTCGATCGGCGCACTGCGCAACCTGAACGTCAGCGTGTCGGCGTTCCGTACGCAGAGCGCCGGCGCCAGCGGCAACCAGGTGTCGGTGACCGCGACGCTGCCGATCGGCGGCCGCCACACCGTCACGTCGAACCTGACGACGGGCAGCGGCACGACGAGCGTGAACGCGGGCTACATCTACGACGATCCTGACGGCCGCACCTACCAGGTCAACGCCGGCGCGACCGACGGCCGCGCATCGGCGAACGCGAGCTTCCGCCAGCGCTCGTCGGCGTACCAGCTCACGGCGCAGGCATCGACGCTCGCCAATGCGTACGCGGCCGCGTCGCTCGAAGTCGACGGCTCGTTCGTCGCGACGCAGTACGGCGTCTCCGCGCACGCAAACGGCAACGCGGGCGACACGCGCTTGCTGGTGTCGACCGACGGCGTGCCCGACGTGCCGCTGTCCGGCACGCTTGCGCATACCGACTCGCGCGGCTACGCGGTGCTCGACGGGGTCTCGCCGTACAACGTGTACGACGCGACCGTCAACGTCGAGAAGCTGCCGCTCGAAGTGCAGGTGACGAATCCGATCCAGCGCATGGTGCTGACCGACGGCGCGATCGGCTTCGTGAAGTTCTCCGCCGCGCGCGGCAGCAACCTGTACCTGACGCTGACCGACGCGGACGGCAAGCCGCTGCCGTTCGGCGCATCGGTGCAGGACGTGGCGAACGGCAAGGAACTCGGCATCGTCGGCGAGAGCGGCGCCGCGTTCCTGACCCAGGTACAGCCGAAATCCACGCTGGCGGTGCGAGCGGGCGAGCGCACGCTCTGCACGATCGACGCACTGCCGAACCAGCTCCAACTCGAAGGCACGCCGATCCCGGTGACGTGCCAGGCGCCCGGCGAGTCGCATGCAGCGGCCGCACGGGTCGAACGATGACTCCACGGATCCAGCGATGAACATGCCTTTCCCCGTTTCCATTCCGCGACGCGCGCTGTGCGCGCTCGCCACCGCCGGCGCGCTGCTCGCGGGCGCCGCGCACGCGGCGATCGTGCCCGACCGCACCCGCGTGATCTTCAACGAAGGCGAGCAGGCCGCGATCGTCACGATCACCAACAAGAGCACGACCTATCCGTATCTCGTGCAGTCGTGGCTCGAGGATGCGAAAGGCAACAAGATCACGACGCCGCTGATGGTCGTGCCACCGTTGCAGCGGGTCGAGGCGAACGAGCGCAACGTGCTGCGGATCGCGAAGCTGCCGGGCGCCGAGCTGCCGGCCGATCGCGAGTCGGTGTTCTACCTGAACATCCGCGAGGTGCCGCCGAAGACCGATACGCCGAACACGCTGCAGATCGCGCTGCATACGCAGATGAAGCTGTTCTACCGGCCGAAGGCCGTGCAGCCGCAGCGCGACGAGGACTGGACGCTGCCGATGACGTTGCGCGTGGATGCGGCCGCGCACCGGCTGGTGTTCGACAATCCGACGCCGTACCACGTGACGGTGGTCGACGTGAGCGCGGGCGAACAGAAGACGAAGGTGCCGATGGATCCGGTGATGGTGAGCCCGATGAGCACCGCCGACGTGCCGTTCAAGGCCGCGACGCCGTCGACGCTGTTCGTCACGCATATCGACGACTACGGCGGCCAGGTGGCGGTCGAGTACGCGTGCGAGGCCGGCGCCTGCAAGAGCGTGAAGAAATGAGCGGCGCTCGACGAACCGGCATCGCCGCGCCCATGCCCGCCTGGCTCAGGTGGTGCATGCTCGCGCTGTTCATCGCGGTGGCGCAGCCGGCGTGGGCCGTGCGCTGCGTCGCGAATGGCGGCGGCACGTCGCTGACGGAAGCGATCGGCAACGTCGCGTCCTATCCGACCGACGCACCGGACGGCTACGTGATCTGGGTGTCGCCGCCGCGCACGACGACGGGATACTGCTACAAGGATCTCGGCGGCGACATGAAGACGTTCGGCGAGTGGATCTATTTCTACGCGAACCCGGAAAAGCAGACGCCTGCCGCGTGGGGGCTGGAGATCGGCATCCGCTACGAAGGGCAGGACTACTTCGGCCGCAGCAGCCAGCCGGGCGACGGCGTGCAGACGAAAACGTACGTGGAGCCGTGCAAGCTGAGCGACGCGGACGTCAAGGCCGGGCGTTGCGAGAAGTTTCCGCTGAGCATCACCTATCAGGTCGTGGTGCGCAAGCGCGGCAACTGGGCGCAGCCGCCGTCGGACATCTACGCCGTGTTCCAGTTCGACGGCAAGGGCGGCCTGAACTACATCAACCCGAGCTTTCGCTACAAGCTGAGCGGCCTGCGGAACCTGAAGCCGACGCCTTGCCTGGTCGACGTGAAGGTCACGCCGGAACCGGGCATCGTGAAGTTCGGCCAGGTGCAGGCGACGGGCAACGGCTTCTCGCCCGCGATACCGCGCAAGTCGTTCAGTCTCGCGCTGACCAAGCAGTGCAACGTGGCGCTGCGCGTGGACGGCTACTTCGAGACGTCGCAGACGGTGCGCAACGGGCTGCTCGTGCCGGATGCCAACAGCAATTTCGGTATCGGCATCGAGGACCGCAACGGCACGGCGATCCCGTTCAACCAGCAATTCGTGCTCGCGCAGATGCCCGGGAGCGTGAACTACCAGAGCGTGACGCTCGATGCGGTGCTGAAGGCGTTCGGGCCGCCGAAGATCGGGCCGTTCAACGGCACGGCGACGATTCGGCTGTTCATCTACTGACGCATGCGACGCCTGCCTGTCGACCCGGCGCGGCTTGTGCGACGACGGCCGCCAACGCCGGGTCGGTGAAGCGCTGCCGCGAGGCGCCGGTATTCCGGCGCCTCGTGGCGTTTACCGCACCCAGTGACACACCTTGTGATGGTGATGCTCGAAGTGACACACGCGGTGCGGATGCGCTTCGGCGATCGCCGGCACGAGTACGGCTGCGGCCAGGGCCGCGACGGTCAGGGTTTTCAGTAGCGTTTTCATATTGAGGTCCTGTTGTTGAAGATCGGATGACGCGATCGGGAAAGGGCGTTACCACTGCGGCCGCGGTTCGTCCCTGCGGTCTTCATACCCGCCCGGATGCTGAGCTTCCCAGTCGCGGCGCTCCCAGTAACGATGCCCGTCCCAGTAACGATCGCCATGCCAGCCGATCGTGACTTCTGCCGGGGCAGGGTACGCGACGCAGCCCGTCAGCATCACGCTCGAGAGCGCACCGACCATGATGGCGGATAACACGATGGATTTCATGTCGTTCTCCCTTGGAAACAGCAACCCGATCGTACGAGCCCCCAAAATTTCACGTGGTAAGAAGTTGCTACTGCAAATGACAGCCGCAAGCAATTCGTCAGGCGAGTGAAAGATCGCGTCGGCGCGCCGCGGGACAGGCGGGCGGGCCGCACGCGATGTGCGCCGCGCCCCGCATCGTTTGCGCCGCCGGCGGCGAACCCGGTGCCGGATTGCGCCGGTCCTGTCGGGTTGAAAGCTTGACGTGCGCCGCGATCGAAATGACGCGTCTTGTCTGCTCGCGCAACGATTCCGGCAATTGTTCGGACAAATCCAGACAACCCGAAAGGGGATTTGTGAATCGCATTGAGAATGATTTGCGTTTACGTTAAATTGCGCTATCTCGGAATTTGACGGAGCAGATCGATGACGATGGCGGAAGTGCTCGACCGACCGGCGGCGGCAGCGGCAAACCCGTTCCTCGGCAGTGATCGCGACCGGCGGCCGCGTGCCCACCGTGCCGCGGAGCCCCGTGCGCAGGGCGCACTGCTCGACGTGCTGATCTCGCATCGCGCGATGCTCGTGAATGTCGCGCGCGGCATCGTCGGTTGTACGAGCCGCGCCGAAGACGTCGTCCACGACGTCTTCGTGAAGCTCGTCGAATTCCCGAACCAGGACGCGGTGCGCCAACCGGTCGCCTACGTGAGCCGGATGGTGCGCAATGCGTCGATCGACGCGTGCCGCCGGCGCAACCTCGAGAACGTCTATCACACGGAAGAGGATGCCGGCTTCGACGTGCCGTCGCCCGAGCCGACGCCGGAAGCCGCGCTGCTGACGCGCGACACGCTGCGGCGCGTCTGGGCCGCGCTGGACGACCTGCCGGCGCGCAGCCGCGCGGCCTTCGAGATGGTGCGGTTGCGCGAGGAAACGCTGCAGACCGCGGCGCGCGCGCTGAACGTGTCGCAGACGCTCGTGCATTTCATGGTGCGCGACGCGGAGCGCCATTGTGCGGACAGCCTCGAGGCATGCCATCGCGGCGTCGCGTGTCCGGCGTTCGCGGGCGGCCGCGCACGGCGGAACTAGGCAAGCGCGCCGGCCCGTCGCCCGTCGGGCCGGGGAGATGGACTCCAGCACGGCGCATCCCGGTGCCGTTTCCCGCGAGGTTCCGGTCGTGGCGCAAGCCGCGGCGCGTTTCGCCAGCAGGGACGATCGCGTCCATGCGGCCGTCGTCAGCGACCGCGAACGGTATGCGATCCGGCCGACGTTTCGCCGGTGCGCTCGCCGGGCAGGCGAGCGGCGCCGTGCGTGACCCGGAAAGCATCGTGTTCCCGTGGCGCATGGACGCCGCACCGACGCCCGACAACACGCCGATTCCGCACGCACGCGGCTCGTTCGAGAAACTGCCCGAGGTCGTCGTCGCGATGACGCAACGCTACACGGTCCTGCGCGACCGAACGGAGGATGGATGACGCGTGGTACCGCCGCACTTTCCGCGCGCGGGCTGTCGGTAGGGTATCGCGACCATGTCGTGATCGACGGGCTGGACCTGTCGATCGCGGCCGGCCGCGTCACCGCGCTGTGCGGACCGAACGGCTGCGGCAAGAGCACGCTGCTGCGCACGCTCGCGGGCCTGCAGCCCGCCCGTGCGGGCCAGGTCGAAGTGAACGGCACGCCGCTCGCGTCGTTGCGCCGTCGCGCGCTCGCGCGCGAGCTCACGATGCTCGCGCAGTTCAACCAGATTCCGTCGGGCCTCACGGTGCGCGAGCTCGTCGCGTACGGGCGCTATGCGTATGGCGGTTTCCTGCGCGGCCTGTCGCGCGCCGACCATGCGGCGATCGACGAGGCGCTCGAGACGAGCGGCCTCGCCGGCGACGCGGGCCGCGACGTCGGCGCGTTGTCGGGCGGCGAGCGCCAGCGCGCGTGGATCGCGATGGCGCTCGCGCAGCAGGCGCCGATCGTGCTGCTCGACGAGCCGACGACCTATCTCGACATCCATCACCAGCTCGACATCCTCGATGCGCTGCGCGCGCTGAACCGCGCACGCGGGCTGACGATCGTGTGGGTGCTGCACGACCTGAACCAGGCGGCCGCCTACAGCGACGAGATCGTGCTGATGCGAGCGGGCCGACTCGTCGCGCAGGGCTCGCCCGATGCGATGCTCGATCCGGCGCGGCTGCGCGCGGCGTTCGGCGTCGAGATGCTGAAGCTCGCGCATCCGCAGACGGGCGCGCCGATGTGCGTGCCGGCCTACGGGCCGTCCGCGTCGGGTGCGCCGCAGGCGGCCGGCGCCCTCGACCGGGATCTCGCCGTATGACCACGTTCGCGATGCGCAGGCGCCGCGCGGCGGCGGGGAAGCGGGCGACCCCGGGACGGGCCGGCACGATCGCGCTCGGCCTCGTCGCGCTGATCGGGGCGCTCGCCGCGCTGCGCGTCGCCCCCGATCTGCGCGCGTGGTGGGACGCCGCGCCCGGCAGCGACGGCGCAGCGCTCGCGCACGTGTTCCTGTTCGACCTCAACCTGCCGCGGGTCGCGGCGGCGCTCGTCGCGGGCGGCTGCCTCGGCGTGGCGGGTGCGCTGTTCCAGTCGCTCACGCGCAATCCGCTCGCGTCGCCCGACCTGCTCGGCGTGACGGGCGGCGCCCAGCTCGGCCTGCTCGCGGCGATGCTCGTGCCGGCGCTGGCCGGTGTCGCGTCGGTGCCGCTGCTGTTCGCCTGCGGGCTGGCCGCTGCCGCATGCGCGATCGTCGCGGCCGGCGGCTGGCGCGCGACGTCGTTGCGGCTCGTGCTCGCGGGCAGCGTGTGCATGCTGCTGTTTTCCGCGCTGTCGACGCTCGTGCTCGCGTTCTTCGAAGAGAACATCGCGGGCGCCGCGCTGTGGAGCAGCGGCAGTCTCTACCAGCCAGGCGCGGCGGGCCTCGCGCTCGCCGCGCGCTGGCTCGTCGTGCCGCTGGTCGCACTGCCGTTCGTGATCCGGCCGCTGGATCCGCTGACGCTCGGCGACGAGGCGGCGGCCGCGGCCGGCGTGCGTGTCGATGCGACACGGCTCGCCGCGACGCTCGTCGCGGTCGCGTTCACGAGCGTGGCCGTCAGTATCGCGGGCCCGCTGTCGTATGTCGGCCTGGTCGCGCCGAACCTGCTGCGCCAGGTGCGCGGGGCGCGCGCGGCGCGGCTCGGCGTGCTGGTGCCGCTGTCGGCGCTCGCGGGCGGCGCGCTCGTGCTCGGCACCGACAGCGCGGTGCTCGCGTCGGGTCTCGACGCGACGCTGTCGACCGGCGTGGCGATCGCGCTGGTCGGCACGCCGCTGATGCTGGCGATGATCCGGCACGGCGCCGCGTGGTCGGGCGTGCTGCACGCGGATGGCGAGCGCACGGCGGGCGGTGGCGCGACGCGGCTCGTCGGCTGGCTCGAACGGCTCGGCTGGCCGTGGCGCACGGTGCTGTTCGTCGTGGCCGGCGTGCTCGCGATGCTCGCCGGCGCGTCGGCCGGCCCCGAATGGCTGTCGCCGGCCCGCTGGTTCGCCGCGCTGTCCGGCCACGATGCGCTCGCGCGGATGCTGATCGACCTGCGCCTGCCGCGCCTGGTTTGCGCGCTGCTCGCCGGTGCGTTGCTGGCAGCCAGCGGCGTCGCGATGCAGAGCGTCGTGCGCAATCCGCTCGCGGGCCCCGAAGTGCTCGGCGTCACGCAGGGCGCGGGGCTCGTCACGCTGGCTGCGCTGTCGACGTGGCCGCTGATGGGCCACATGACGCTCGCGGCTGCCGCGCTGATCGGCGGCGGGCTGTCGCTGGCGATCACGCTCGCGCTGAATCACCGGCAGCGCTATGCGCCGCTCGCGGTGGCGCTGACGGGCATCGTGACCGGCGCGTTGTGGACCACGCTCGCGCAATGGCTGATCACGCAGGAGAGCGTGCAGCCGGCGCGCTTCGTCGTGTGGCTCGTCGGCGGCACCTATGGCCGGAGCTGGGGCGAGGTGTCGATGCTGCTGCCGTGGTGCGTGCTCGCGGTGCCCGCGTTCGCGTGGCTCGCGAAGCCGCTCGACATGCTCGCGCTCGGGGACGACCAGGCGGCCGTGCTCGGACTGCCGGTGGCCGCGCTGCGGCCGCTCGCGCTGACGATCGCGACCCTCGCCGCGTGCGCGGCCGTGGCGGCGGTCGGGCCGGTGGGCTTCATCGGGTTGATGGCGCCGCACGTCGCGACGATGCTCGGCGCGCGCCGGCACCGCACGCGGCTGTGGCTCGCGGCCGCGTGCGGCGCGCTGATCCTCGGTGTCGCGGATCTCGCGGCGCGCACGGTCGTTGCGCCGCGCGAAGTGCCGGCCGGGGTGCTGACCGCACTGATCGGCGCGCCGTACCTGCTCGGACTGCTGATTATCGAGGGGCGCCGCGCGCGGCGCGCACGGCGATGACGCCGATGCCGGACGGCGTGCGCGCCACGCGTTTCTCGGCGTTTGCGCCGCAACCGTTCGCCGACCATCTCGACGCCGTCTGGCTCGGCATGCCTGACGACGCGCATGCGCCGGGCCGCATCGTCGTGCCGGTCGGCGCATTGCCCGCGCATCGCGATGCGGTGCTCGACGCGATGGTCCGTCACTACGGCGGCGATCCGGCACGGCATGCGCGCGCGCTGATGTCGCAATGGAGCAAATACTATTTCGGCCGCGCGGCGCCGGCCGGCGTGGTTGCCGCGCTGACGCTCGGCCGGCCGCTCGACATGACGCCCGAGCGCACGTTCGTCGCACTCGACGACGGGATGCCCGCCGCGCTGTATTTCGCGAGCGACGCGCTCGGCGCGCCGTGCGACGACCCGGCGTCGCGCTACGCGGGGCTCATCGCGCATCTCGGCGCGGTGATCGACCTGCTCGCGGCGATGGGCCGCGTCACGCCGCGCGTGCTGTGGAACAACGCGGGCAACCTGCTCGACTATCTGCTCGATGTCTATCGTTCGCTGCCGTGCGTGGCCGATCCCGCCCGCGACGCCGGCTGGTTGTTCGGCCCGACCTGCGTCGACGGCGAGCCGAATCCGCTGCGCACGCCGGTGCGCGATGCCGTGCCGCGCTCGCCGCTGCTGCCGACGCCGTTCCGCGCGCGCCGCGTGTGCTGCCTGCGCTATGAAATTCCTGGAGAAACGCAACTGTGTGGAAGCTGCCCCCTGCTACTGACGATGGACGACGCGGCGCTGGCCGGGCAGGGCGCGATCCGGTGATGCGCGCCGGCCGCCGGCACGCGCTCGGTGCACTGGCCGCGCTCGGCGCGGCCGCGTCGTCGGGCGCCGTCGCCGCCGCGCTCGATGCGTCCGGCGCGCCGGGCCCGCGCGGGGCGGGCGCCGTGTCGCTGGCCGGCAATCCCGTCGTCTCGCAGGCCAGCGCGACGATGCCGGTGCGGCCGCTGCGGGTGGTCGCACTCGATTTCATGTTCGCGGAATGCGCGGTCGCGCTCGACCTCGTGCCGGTCGGGATGGCCGATCCGGCGTTCTATCCGGGCTGGCTTGGCTATGCAAGCGACCGGCTCGCGCACGTGACCGATATCGGCACGCGGCAGGAGCCGGGGCTCGAGGCAATCGCCGCGGTCAGGCCGGATCTGATCATCGGCGTCGGTTTCCGCCATGCGCCAATTTTCGGTGCGCTCGACCGGATCGCGCCGACGATCCTGTTCCAGTTCAGCCCGGATGTGTCCGACGACGGCGGGGCACCCGTCACGCAGCTCGACTGGATGCGGCAGATCTTCCGGACGATCGGGGCGGTGACGGGGCGCGACGCACGCGCGCAGGCGGTCGGCGCGCGGCTCGACGCGGGAATCGCGCGCAATGCGGCGCGACTCGCGGCCGCGGGCCGCAAGGGCGAGCGCATCGCGCTGTTGCAGGATCTCGGCTTGCCCGACCGCTACTGGGCCTATACGGGCAACAGCATGTCGGCGGGCCTCGCGCGCGCGCTCGGGCTCGATCCATGGCCCGGCAAGCCGACGCTGGAAGGCACGCTTTACGTGACGTCGGCCGACTTGCTCAGGCAGCGCGGCCTGGCCGTGCTGTTCGTGACCGCATCGGGCATGGAGGTGCCGCTGTCGGCGAAGCTCGACTCGCCGGTATGGCGCTTCGTGCCCGCACTGCGCGAGCGCCGGATCGCGCTCGTCGAACGCAATATCTGGGGGTTCGGCGGGCCGATGTCGGCCCTGAAACTGGCCGACGTGATGACCGACACGATGCTGAGGCTGCCGGCCGCGCGCTGAATGCGCGGCGGCAGGCATGCCGCCGGGCGCCGTCGGCCCGACGGGCAGGAGGCGGCCTCGGGGCGATCGGCGGTGGCGGGCCCGGGCGGCCACGCCGTGCGCCACTGCGTTGCCCGGCCCGCATCGACGTGGCGGAATGCGCGGCGACCTGCCGGTGCCGGACGAATCTCGCCGGCGCCCCGCCAGGGCCGCGCATCGGCCACCCTTCATCGGCCGCCGGTTACGCGCTCAGCGTGTCGGCGCCATCCCGGATGCGCGACCGCGCGGGCGCCGTGTCGCTGACGATGCGGCCGTTGTCGAGCTTCAGCAGCCGGTCGGCCAGATCGAAGTAGCGGTCGTCGTGCGTGATCACGATCACGGCCTTGCCGCGCGCACGCAGCTCGGGCAGCAACTGCTCGTAGAACACGGCCTTGAACGACGGGTCCTGATCGGCCGCCCATTCGTCGAACAGGTAGAACGGCCGGTCCTCCAGATAGGCGACGACGAGCGCGAGCCGCTTGCGCTGTCCGGTCGACAGCGCGCGGGTCGAGAACGCGCCGTCCACCACCTTGACCTTGTGGTCGAGCGCGAGCTTCGCGACGAGCGCATTCGCGCGCGCATCGGCCTGCGCGCGGGACGGATCGTCCGGATCGACGATGCCGAGCAGCGCGTCGAACAGGTGAAAGTCGTTGAACACCGCGCTGAAGCGCTGCCGATACGCCGCGCGCTCGCGCCAGCCGATCGTGCGGCCGTCGACCTCGATCGTGCCTTGCTCGGGCTCGTAGAGGCCCGTCAGCACCTTCGCGAGCGTCGTCTTGCCGCTGCCGTTGCCGCCGACGATGAACACGAGTTCGCCGGGTTTGATGGTCAGGTCGATCGGCCCGATGCCGAACATCCGCTCGTCGCGCTCGTGGAAATACGCGTGGGTGACGCCGCGCAGCGTGACGGCGCCGGCCGGCGGCACGTCGGGCGCATCGGCCGCGGGCGGCGCCGTGCGCAGCGCGCCGAATTCGGCCATCACGCCTTCGATCCGCGCGAGCGACACGCGGGCCGCGTTGAGGGTCGGCAGGTTGTTCAGCAACCCGTCGAGCGGCACGAGCATGAACAGGAACACGACGACGTAGCCGGCCGCCGCGGCCGGATCGGCATGCACGCCGAGTTGCGGCCAGAACGACGCGACGCCGAGGAACACGTAGAACAGGAAGATGATCCAGCCGACGCCGACCGCGTATGCGCTGAACGCGCGGCGGCGGTGGTCGCGCACCTCGCCGATCGCGGCGCCGAGCTGTCCGTCGACGAACTGTCGCGCGCGGGCGTCGTGCAGCTTCAGCTCCTTCGCGCCGGAGAACAGCGAGCCGAGATGGCCGAACAGGCGGTCCTGCGCGTGGCCGGCCGCTTCGAGCGACGCGATCGCGCGGCGGTCGCCGGTGTGGTAGCCGACCGAGCCGGCGACGATCGCGGCCAGCGCCAGCAGGCACACGGGCCACGACAGCCACGCGAGATAGCCGAGGCAGCCGAACACGATCGAGCCGTGCATGACGAGGTTCGGCAGCGCGAAGAACAGCATCGACACGTTGGTCGCGTCGTCGGTCAGCACCGACTGCACGGGCGCCGCGCCGATCCGCTCGATGTCGCGCAGCTCGGCCGCGCCGACGCGCCGCGCGAGATGCACGCGCAGCCGCGCCATCGTGTCCTGCGACAGGCGGGCGAACAGCGTGCCGGACACGATCCGCGTGACCAGCGCGATCACCGCGCACAGCGCGAAGCGCCACGCGAGCTGCGTATCGGCCGCGCCCGGCTGCGACAGCGCCCGGTTCAGCGTCGCGACGAGCAGCACGCTCGCGACGCCGTTCAGCACGCACGCGGTGAGCGCCAGCGCGAGCGACGCACGGCTTTCGCGCAGCAGCGCAAGGATCAGGCGCGCAGCGGGGCGGGCGGGAGCGGCGTCGGGG
>NZ_JPGM01000023.1:0-134932 GCF_000731655.1 Burkholderia sp. MSh2
CAATGGCAAGCTGCGCGACGAACTGCTGAATCGCGAGTGGTTCCGCAGCCGTGCTGAAGCCAGGGTGCTCATCGAGCCATGGCGTCAGTTCTACAACGAGAAGCGGCCGCATGGCGCCCATCGTTACCAACCTCCGGCCACGGTCCGTCGAGCCTGGCTGGAGTCCGATAATATCGACATGCGACTCACTGCTTACCTGGCTACAAAATCCCGCCGCAGGTCACTCACACCGCGTGATAGGTCCGGTACGTATTCGCGAAATCATTCGGCGCCGCGAAATTGATGAACGTCATCGTGACGGACGGATCGAGTCCCTCCACGTAGTGCCACCAGCCGATCGGCAGAAACAGCAGATCGCCGGGTTCGATCACGCACTCCAGCACCTGCACGTCCTTCAGCCGCTGAAAACGCTCATAGTCGAGCGCACTGCCGTCAACCTGCGAATAGCAATGGAGATCGTTGTACATCGCCGGCGTATCGAGCGACGACACGAGTCTCACCCGCTTGCGGCCGATCACCTGCGCCATGAAGTTGTTGGTCAGGTCGTGATGGAAGGGAGTCTTCGTCCCTGCGGGACCGAACCAGAAGAATCCGGTGTCCGGCGACGCCGGGTCGAGATACGGCTCGATCGGTGCAACGTCGTCCCATAGCGCTGCGAGCGCGACACGATTGTGCGATGTGTTGTTCGCGGTCATGTAGAAATCGTTCGTCGTGCCGCCGCGCTCCACGAGATCGACATAGTCGCCAAAGCGCATCGTCCTCTTGTGCTTCGGTTGATTGATTTCGTATTGAGCATCCGAATCGCGCCCGAACTGCACCTCGACCTCGCATTCGCCGCAGCGCGCGCGGAAATAATCGAAGCTCCATTTTGCGCGCGCCGGCCAGTCGTCGAACGCGCCGGTCAGGATCACGGGGCGGTTCGAGAAGTAATACCTGTCGAAGAACGCATCACGCGGCAGGCACGCGTACCGCTCGATGCGGTCGCCGTTCGTGCGCAACCGGGTCAATGCACTCTGGACGGACAACAGCCAGTCGCGCTTGCGCAACCGATCGCGCATGCGCGTTCCACCTTGCAGATACGGACTCGCCAGTGCCGCGCCGATCTCGCGTGCGGCATCGTCGGGCGTGAAGCCGTGCGACGCCAGCACCTGCAAGAGCGCGTCCGGCGTACCGTCCAGCAGCAGATTCTCGGCGATCCAGCGGCGCCAGTCGTCGTCGAACGGACGTGTCACGATCCTCTCCTCGTCATGTCGTCAATCGGTGCAGGCTCGACGCGCGAAACGCAGTCGACGGCGTGCGCCGGCCGGCATGTAGCCGTCGTGGGCGGCGGCGAGACGCCGGTCGCGCCATCGTGTCGTGCCCGCCGCCCTTTCAGCCCGAAGCAACCGGCTCGCCGTGCCGGCGCGCTGCCTATGCTCGCGCCGGTTCGCGCGGAGTCCTTCCCCCGGCGAACCGGCTGGGCTACCGTCAGGATGCCAAACCTCGTCAGAAGTGCTTCGTGAAGCCAAATGTCAGCAGGTTGTCGTGCATGTGCGTCGCGAACAGCCCTTGATAGTTCAGGTACAGGTTCCACGCCCCGGGCAACTCGGCCGTCAAGCGCGCTCCGACCGTTCCTGTGCTACGTCCGATGGGCGTTCCCGGCAGCACGAACTGCGTACCGTCCTGCGCAAGCACCGTGACCGCCGGTACGTTGCCGCGCGCGTCGTAGCGGTATCCGAGATCGAGGCTCGGCACGTACGTCACATTCCGGACCTCGAACGGATGCGAGAACGATACGGCCGCATAAGGCTGCAACGTCGTATACGTCGCAGCCTGCCCCGTCACGCCGAACGCCGGCGCCAGCGGGCTCGGATTCGCGACCGTTTCGCCGAATGCATCGAGCCGCTGATGCTGATACAGCACGCCGATGCGCGGCGTGATCAGCCATTGCGCGGCCGCGAGCGGCCAGGCTGCCTGCACGGCAGCGCCCGTCGTGCTGCCGCCCGGGTCCGACGATGCGTTGCCGATGCCGGTTGCGCGGTACATCGTGTAGCTGCTGTGCATGAAGTCGACCGTACCGGACAACACGAGCGGCCCCGCGTTCGCGAATCCATACAGACCGATGTGCGCATTGTCGGTCGAGCCGCCGCCGCCAGCCGAGTCGCTGCTGTTGATCCGGTTCACGCCGGCCTCGACGCCGAGATGCAGCCCAGTTTCGCCGATCGCTCGATCGACGCCGCCAAGCAGCCCGAAGCCGTTCGCATGCAGACGATCCATGCCGCTGATCACCGCATCCGAGCCGTTGGCCTGGAGCCATACCCCCGTCTGACACACCGCGCGTGCCGTGCTCTGCCCCGGAGCCCCCACGGCGCCGGCTCCGCATTGTGTGTTCATGCTGGTCAACCCGGCATCCAGCACCGTACTCAATGCTTGCTGGCCGACGAGATTGACGAGCCGCATCCGGTTCGCAAACAGGTCACCGTCTGCCGGTCCGACACGGGTTGACGTCGGTGTTGGCGTCGGTGTTGGCGTTGGCGTTGGCGTTGGCGTTGGCGTTGGCGTCGGCGTTGGCGTTGGCGTCGGCGTCGGCGTCGCCAGGACGAGATTCGCCTGCGTCGCGTTATAGGCAACCTGCGCATTCAGGTTCGTCGGCGTCGAGCCCGACGATTGCGTATTCGCGAACGTGCCGCTGACCGTCTTCGCCTGCACGAGCGTGTAGGTGGTCGCCGAATACGTGCCCGGCGCATAGACAAGACTCAGCGTGCCGCCCAGCTGCGCGGTGCCGCCGACCACCAGTTCCGACGCCTGCGTCGGTGTGACGTCGACCTGCAGCGTGCCGCCCGGGTTCTGCGTGTAGTTGCCGTTGATCGTCAGCACGCCGACCGATCCGCCCGGCCACACGGTGCCGTCGTTCAGCACGCTGCCGCCGATCGTGCCGTGGCCGCGCAGCGTCGCGCCGCTCAGCACGTCGACGTTGCCCGCGAGCGTCGCGCCGGCATGGCCGCTGTCGCCGATCTCGAGGGTGCCGGTGCCGACGGTCGTGCCGCCCGTGTACGTGTTGCTGCCGTTCAGGATCAGCGTGTTCGCACCGCTCTTCGTGAGCACGCCGGTACCCGAGATGTTGCCGCCGAACGTGACGTCGTCACTGCGGTTGAAGACGACGCTGGTGTTGTCGACGATATTGCCCACGATCGAGCCCGACGTATCGCCGTTGCCGATTTGCAGCACGCCGCTCGACACCGTGGTGCCGCCGGTATACGTGTTCGCACCCGTCAGCGTCATCGTGCCGCCGCCCGCGACCGTCACCGCTCCCGAGCCGGAAATCGTACCGCCAAAGCTGCCGTTGTCGCTGCGGTTGAACACGAGCGAACCGCTATCGACCACGTTTCCGGTGATCGAGCCGGTCGTGCCGCCGTTGCCGATCTGCAGCGTGCCCGCGCCGATCGTCGTGCCGCCGGTATACGCGTTCGCACCCGTCAGGATCAGCGTGCCGTTGTCAATCTTCGTCAGGCTGCCCGCGCCGCTCACGACGCCCGCGTAGGTCGCGCTCGCCGGGCTGTTCGCGTTGGCGCTGCCCTGGTCGAATACCACGCCCGGCGTCGCGCCCGACGCGGGCGCGAACGTCACGTTGCCTTGCAGCGACGTCGCATCGCCCTGCAGCACGCCGTTCGCGATCTGCCAGTTCTGGTTCGTCGCGCCGGTGCCAGTCAGCGTCCAGGTGCTGGTGCCCGTCTTCTCGAATGCGTTGAAACCGTAGTACGCCGGGCCGTTCGTCTTGTCGTAGCCGGTCGGCACGGTGCCGACGATGCGCGACACGTTGAACGTGCCGTTGCCGGTGCCGCCCGTCGCGGCGCTGTCGCCGCCGAGCACCAGCGTATCGCCGCCGTTGGTCGTGCCGCTCGTGCTGACGACGTTGCCGACGAAGCGGTAGCCGTTCTCGAGCGTCAGCGTATTGCCGCCGCCACTCAGGTCGACCGCGTCGACCTGCGGCGCGCCCGCATCGGAACTCGGCGTGCCGCCCTCGATCAGGCTCGCATTGACGATGCTCGCGCCGCCGGTGGCGACGACGCCGACCCCGGCCAGTCCGCCGGTCAGGCCGATCACGCGACTGTTGACGCCTGCACCGCCACTGATCGTCGCGCCGCCCGTGTTCGTGACGCTCGCGCCGTTCGCAAGCGACACGCCCACGCCGCCGATGCCGCTCGTGCCGCCGCCGGAATCGTCGCCGCCCGTGCCGCCGGCGATCAGCGCCGAAGCGCCGTTGTTCGCGAGCGTCGCCCCGGCGCCCGCCAGCACCACGCCCGCACCGCCCGTGCTGCCGGCCGCCCGGGTACCCGAATAGCTCGCCGCTTCGGCACCGCTGCCGCCCCGGATCGTCGCGCTATTGGAGAGCGTCGCGCCACCCGCGAGCATGGCGCCGGCGCCACCCGCGCCGGCATTGCCGGCATAAACACCGCCCGCGCCACCCGCGCCGCCCGCGATCGCGCCGGCCCCGGTATTCGTGGCGCTGGCGCCGCTGGCCAGCGCCAGCCCCGTTCCGCCCGCGCCGCCGCTGCCGAGCCCCGACGTATTCGCCGAAAACTGTTGGCCGCCTGCGCCGCCGGTGACGGTACCCGTGTTGTCGAGATGCGCGCTGCTCTCCAGCAGGATGCCGGTACCGCCCAGTCCGCCGGCCACGCCTGTCGCGGCCGTGCCGCGCCCCGCGTTGCCGCCGCTGACCGCGGCGCCGTTCGCGAACGTCGCATTGGCCGCCAGATCGACGCCGGTTCCACCTGCGCCCCCTTGGCCGCCGGCGCCGCTGCTGCCGCCCGCGCCGCCGCTGATGCCCGCTTTCGCGCCGCTGTTGACGAGATTGGCGCCGCTCGCAAGCGTCACGCCCGCGCCGCCGGCGCCGCCGGTGCCGCCCGTCGTGTCCTGGCCGGCCCCGGTATCGCCGCTGCCCGTGCCGCCGACGCCGCCGGCCACGGTCGCGCTGTTGTTCAGACTGCTGCCTGCGACGAGCGTCGCGCCGACGCCGCCCGCGCCGCCGACGACGCTGCCGTCGCCGCCCGCACCGCCGCGGATCGTCGCGCTGTTCTCGTTCGTCACGGTGGCGCCGCTGACGGTGGTCACGCCCGCACCGCCGCCCCCGCCGGTGTCGTTCGCGGCGCTTGCCGCGCCGCCGGTGCCGCCGACGACGAACGCGCTGTCGGTATTCGTCAGGCTGCTGCCGCTGCCCTGCAACTGGACACCAACGCCGCCGATGCCGCCCAGATCCCAGCCCGCGCCGCCCTTGCCGCCGAAGATCGTGCCGGGTTGAACCGATGTGTTGCCGCTCGCATCGGCCGCGTTGGTCACGCTCGCGTTGCCCGACAGGATCGCGCCGCTGCCGCCCGTCCCGGCGACGCAAGTCGAATAGCAGTTCGCCGCGCCGCCGCCCTGGATCGTGCCGTTGTTGGTCAGCACGCTGCCGCTTCCCATCGTGACGCCGTTGCCGCCGGTGCCTTGCGTGGCGCCCGCGCCGCCGCCGCCGCCGTCGATGGCGGCGGTGTAGCTATTGTTCGCCGTACTCCCGCTGCCGAGATCGACGCCGTCGCCGCCATTGCCGCCCGTGCCGCCGACGCCGTTGACCGTGATGCCGGTCCCGCCCTGCCGCCCGACGATCGAGCCGCCGTTGCTCAGCGTGAACCCAGTGCCGACCACGCCGCCGCCGCCGTTCCCGCCAAGGTAGCCGTCGCCGCCGATCCCGCCCTGGATCGTATTGGCCGCGGCGTTCGTGAAACTGGAGCCGCTCAGCGCGACGACGGCCGCACCGCCGCCGCCGCCGCCACCCACGCCGAGATTCGCCAAGCCGCCGCCCGCGCCGCCGCTCGCACTCGGCGCGCTGCCCAGCGCCCCGGGCGCGCCGTCGTTCGTGCCGGGACTGCTGCCGGCGCCCCCCGATCCCACCACGGTGGTCGTGCCGGACGTGCCGTTGCGGCCCGACGCGCCGATGATCGCCTGCGCCGACGCAGCGGTCGGTGCCCCCGCGACGAACCCCATCCACACGCTCGCCACGGCAAGCGCCACCGCGCGCCGCCGCAACGGCAGACCCGACGGCCTCGCCCGCGACGACGATGCCTCCTGGCCGCCAACTTTGTGCGTGCGTGCCAGCTCCGACGCAACCTGCAGCATTCCCGATGCGCGGCTGCGAACTACCCTGTAGATCCGGTTCATCTGCTGTCCTTTTTTTGAACCTGTCGTCGCATGTCGGCGACGACAACACGACACCCCTACCTCACGCGGCAAACGTCAGGTTTGCGTTTTCCAGGCGGGATTCAACCAGTCCTTTCGATATGGATTCCTAAAAACATTTCATGAAAGAGAGATTCCGAAGCGATGTTCCTGTAGCTATGGAAACTTCATGGCGCGAGCCTCGGATTCCACCCGTCGCCATCAAATAGGTACGGCATTTTTTGATCGCCAATGAGAAAAAGTGATTAGCGTTTCAGATGAAAATTTCTAATAAATTTAAATTGTATAAATTATTTTTTAATCAAACAAAATCTACTCGCTACCCCACCCGAATTTAATCGATGAAAAGCAGCACCCTTTACTCGCATGGACTCCGCACAACCGCCAAGTCTGCCTACCGTCGGCCACCGCCGTTGGCAAGACGCGCGCAACCCCGCAGCATCTCGGCCTGAACCCCCTCGATATTAAGTTATTTCATCAAGATAAAGGGTGGATTCGCATCCACAAAAAGTGGATTTCCATGCCAATTTTGATTAATTGAAAATCATACGCCTACCTTTCCATCGTCACGGCTTGAGATTATCAATAAGCACGTTGAAATTACAAAACGAAAGAAAAATCCTTTCGACCCGGCAACGCATGAAGCCGGCATCGCTATTCGGCCCCCCCACTGCACGCTCCATCCGGCCAGGCGATCCATCTGATCGAGCCGCCCGCCATGGGGATCGTCCGACAGATGACGCACGCGCCCCACTGTTTCGCTCGGCGGGTGGCCGAACTCGGCCTTGAGCGACCTGTAAAAGTATTTCCTGTCGGAAAAGCCATGACTCTATGGCTATCTCCGCGATGCGGACGCGCAGTCGACTGAGGTCGGACGGAATTCGTGGAGCCCAACGGGCTAAGCAGCGAGCCGATTCAGAAATAAGCGCTGCATGAACGCGACAGGCGATGGGTAGTTCAGACGCGCCTGCGCGTTGCCGGTTGTAGAAGATTTCGATGTACTCGCTGATCGCAAAGCGAAGCAAGCTCCGACGCGGACCAAATGGGCATCTCAAGAAAGCAGTGATCAGCCATTTGCGTCGCCTCCAAAAATCACCCAAACACATCGCTTGCTACTTCATGCATAAACCAATCCGCCATGCGGCTTGATTCAAGATCATGCATTGCTGATCAATATCGACTCTCTCGGATCGTCGCCTATTGAATTCGTTGAGGCAGGCTGCAGCCGGAATAGTAGACGTGACAATTCTGATATCCCGATTTGGTACAAATCTCCATGCCAGATTGAATCGCTTTATCTAAGCTTGGGCCCGAGGCTACGGCATAGCCGGTCGTACTTCCGATCAGGGCGCCGCAGCCATTCCGGTACGCACTTCCAATTTTGCATGTAGATCCGTGTTTCGATTGGCAATCCGCGAGTGCTGCCTGCTCTGCCTCAGCCTTGCTCCCCATGTTGGTGGCAACCCCAAGGCTACTGGTGGGCTCATAAACCGCAATCGCCCCCCAGTAGTCGATCCATCGCTCTGGCGGCGGCCCCGGGGCGCGCTGCGATGACCGACTATTGTCCGGAGCGCAGGCGCTTAAATCATTGCCAATGGCAGCCGGAGAGGTACCGGGCGGGCAGGCTTGCGCGTGAGCGATCGTCGTAACGACATTGGCTGCGGCACCAACGATCAAAGTGATGAAAAAAGCATGCAACTTCATGAGGCCCGTCCAAAGTGACAAGCGATGCGGCGTTCGGTTACCTGTTTGACTGCCTCGATCTTGAACTCATCCGTGTACCGCCTTGCCGCTCATCCTGACCTCCTCGGTTGCCAAAAATCATGGCTCGAAGATGTCTACGAAAAACTGGTCGGTCCACCGCGGGTTTTTGTCCGCTGCCACCCGGGCGGCGTATCAGGGTGCTGGAGCGTTCACGACTACCTGCTCATCTGCTGTCTCTGGCGTTGCTGGTCTGCCAGTATGGATGTCATTTCCTGAAGGGCTTTTGGACCTGAGACCTGGTAGTTCTTTGCAGTACCTGATTGACAGAGATTTTGTCCATTGAGGGCAATACAGGGGTCCGAGTCTCCCCGCTGAACCCATGCCCCTTTCGACCAGGAACCCGCGGCCAAACCGGCCGTACCGGAACGCATCTGAGCGTCGAGCATTTCATGGTTCAGTGCATCGTACCGCTGCATCCACGCCCGCGCTCTCGCCTGATCCTGCGCGGCCACGATGGCCTGTGCTTCGGGCATCATCCTCGCCATCTGGATGTCCAGATCGACCACCTTCTGCGGGGACGAACCATCCTTCACCGCGGCCCTGTCATTGTTGATTCGTCTTGCCCAGAGAGGGTCTGAGATATTGTCGGTCGGGTCGGTATCGCTCTCATGCACAAAACTGTCTCGATGCGAATGGACAAGCCCGTTTCGCGCCATATCGTCGCAACCGGCCAACAGCGTCGCAGCCAGCAGAAACGCTGAGACACTCATGACCCTTCCCGTGTTCTGGGATATCCGCAATCGAAGCTCTCTCGCCGGATGAACGGTCGCACCTTGATACATTCCACTCTCCAAAAAGTCTGCGGAGGATTCGACGAATGCCCGCGTGTCCTGGCATGGATCGACTCCGTGCCTGCAAACTTAACCGAGGCATGTCAACTGTCCAGGACCGCGCCGGCATCCACCATTCCCGGTACGCCTTGATGCCTCGCCTACCGCGAGCGCCCAGACGACGCGGACATCCATTTATTTTCCAATATCAAGGCGTTCTACGCGACCCACTATTCAAGGAGCATTGGAACTATGATAAAAACCTTTGCATCCGCCTTGCAGGAAATTCTCTTTTGTCTCGAAATGAGTGATGATTCCCTTCGAATCCGCATTAATTATCATCGTACATTCCATTGTGCCCGTATGTTGCTCATACTGATTAGTCGTAACCAACGTCCCTCCAGGTGCCCCGCCAGCCACCAACTGAGTATTGGTACCAGTTAACAGGCCATAGCTGTAATTTTGCCCAAAAGGCCATATGTAGGCGGTCGTTCCATCCTCGGCATGCCTAATCCCACCGGTAGGCCTCCCCCATTTCGCCAGGGCCTCGCTAATCGGGCGACCGGTCCAGTGACTGTTGGCGATAGCTTCCTGCAGCGTGATCAAATGACCATCTGCTGCGCAGCCGGACAACATCAGAAAACATCCGCCTGCAAGCGAAACGACCAAACCGCGCAAAATAGTAATTTTCTTTGGCACATCAGAAGCAAAATATTTAAACATAAATATGATATTCATTGCCTTCCTTCCCCATCCACGCACCGTGCAAATCAAATAAGAAAAACACCTCAAAACCCTTCGATGTCCGTCACCCTTCTCCGCGCGCTCCCAGCCATTTCGGGAGTAATGGGGAAGCGACCTGTTCGTGGCTTGCCGTGGGAACTGCTTTACGGTTTCTTTCTCGCGCAAACTCGACGGCCTCCCGAGGCATACAGCCAAAGCGCACGCGAAACGCTCGACTAAAATATTTTTCGTCGTTAAATCCATGGCGCAGGGCCACATCTGCAATACGCTCTCTCGGCATGTCCGGATCAGAAAGCACGTCGTACGCCCGCTCCAGCCGCTGCTGCTGAACGTGGCGCATGATCCCGCCGTGCCCTGCAAAGAGCTTGTAGAGTCTCGCCCGCGATACGCCCAGTGCCGCGCTGATCACATCCGGCGACAAGTCCGATCGCATCAGATTCGTCTCGATGAACTGACGTGCCCGCCGGATCAACGCCACGTTGATTTCCGATTCAGCCTCGCTCAATGTGTCAGGTGAGCGCATCAGTGCGGCTCTCAATAGATTGTTGGTGGCACGGGTCACGTATGGAACGGCTTCGCTGCTTAACTGGTCGATATTAGCCATCAGGGAGAGCAGATGGTCTTTTAGAATGGCGCCAATCGCCGGATCAAGGATGTCGCCGTACCGCTTGAGATCCAGCGATTGGAATAGATCCCGCGGAATCACCAAACCAATGGTGTCACCGGCCGTCACCATGCAGTCAAACGGCCTGTTCATATCGAACAGGTAGAGGCCGCCTGCGCGAACGCATCCCGTCGAATGTGCCCACTCGCCGACCGCTCCCCCCGTCAACTGCAGCACCAGATGGTAGTGATCGATCTGATCGCTTCGAATCTTTTTGGTGTTCCGTACCGTTCGGTAATGAACCAGTTGCTCCGGCAGAAGCCAGCGGCGGCCCGCAAGCACGAACGGTCCGAATCGGGTGGCATTGAATTCCGCATCGAACGACACGGTCGCATTGTCGGGCCGTTCGTACTCGCACGTCGAAATCGCCGCGGCCCATGCATCAAACCGTTGCTCTCCCGGCTCATCAACGGTCGTAAATCGATACACATCCAGAGGGGAACCGTTAGGCATGACCGACGTTTACGTGCAAAGAATGCAGACAAAGTACCCAGAACGATGTGATCGCAGATTGGCTTACTGAAAATACGATCACAGCGATTCCTTTTCATGAGAATGAACAGCGCGCACAGACCGATGCCGCCATACACGACCCGTAATGACCGCCGAATTTCCATCACCGCATTGCCCATTACAGGGCGAGAATTTAACTCCGAGATGTTTTTAATGAAATAGGCTCGTCAGAGTCTGGCAATATCATTTCCCGAAAAACAGCAAGGTTGCCCAGTTGCTCGTATGTTGGGATGTAGAAGCATTGCCGGACGGATTGCCTCCGGAGGATGTACAGGAATTTAATCCTTGATCAACGATGATATTCTTGGCATCAATGACCAAAAACACACGACATTTATCGGCCACCGTCTCGTAGTCCCCGTTTGGACTGGAAATCTGCTCCTCCGTGCCGTTTGGCCCCGGCGTCGTGCCAACTATATGCGATCCACCAGTCGGGACGAATTGCTTGCTTGCCGTTCCTGTTGGAACATTGTTCCAAAATGAAATGTCTTCGACCCACTCGATGTATTTTTTTGTAAACGCCCCAGATTCCCGGCCATATACAGTGTAGGCAGCAGTGATGTTTTTTTCCCATTAACTCATTTTTTTGAGAAAACGGATTATCATCGAATGCAGAGCAACCCGCTAAAAGCGCAACACCAGCGATTGACATAGCGCTGCCTCAGCCTGACCCGGTGATCACTATCGATTTTGCAAGCAATATTGGCAGAAAATACAATTCCTCAACTCACTGACCAATCGAAATGGCAATCACGGACCGACGCGTATTCAATGCGTATACTCGATGTCCTCAATGAGTTGAGAAAAAAGGAAAAACGTTTCTTGCATGAGTCTCTGGATAGTACAACAACGTCATGCGCAGATGGGTGGATAGGCGTCTATAGTTGGTGGATTCTTGTTTTGCCAGAACACCAATGAGACGCTGTCGATCGAGCGCTACCCCTGCGGCTCTCATGGATTATTACAAGTTGGAAAGCAATCAGAAATCCTTTCAAGAGTGTAAATACTTTCGGTCGCTATACCGAAGCGTGCCGACGGCATCTGCGGAAGGCATGTGTCACGGAGGTCGTAAGAGATGCTTTCATGTGCGACGCGTGTCGCCGTCCGCTGGACGTAATCGGCAACGTAGTGGATGGCAAAGCTCTTCTCTGCCTTGTCGGACTCAACAACCCGAAGATCGGAGATTGAAACTGTGGCCTGCTGTACGACCGGCAGCTGCCTACCCAGACGCGCGCGACTGGTGACGGCCGGGCTCCATGCTCCAGCGACAACGTACCCTTCCTATGGGCGGTCCACCGGGCGACCGGGCAGGGATCGACGGTGCCAGCAGCCGCGAGGTGTTGGGGGCCAGGCAAATTCGATATCGCTCGGATTTGTTGATCGAGGCTGCCAGAAGGGCTCTGCAAAGTTAGCAGGTTGTTGAATTACCTCAATTGGAGCAAGGGAAATCTGGTTTTCATGGGTACCTTTTCCCTTTGCCGGGGTGGCGAGCGCGTCATATAGGCCATTCCGGGAGGTCGCACTTTTCGAGCGACACCCGCCAAAATAGTATTTCAACAGCCTGTGAACGGAAGTGGGAAATTGCAAGCCAGCCGAGCCGCTCACAGCTTGTCGCACTCCGTCAGGGAGCTTTCCCGCGCCAACTTGAGTGCCTGCATTCGTTCCCTCGCTTCCGCTGGCGTGTATCCGAACTCTGCCTTGAACACTCTATAGAAATATTTCTCGTCGCTGAAACCGTAGTTCAAAGCAACTTCCTTGATCCTCTGCGAACCGCGTACCGACTCCGACAACGCACGATGAATCAGAGCGAGTCGCTTGCGACGAACTTCGCGCATAACGCCGCCGGTGCTCTCGAACAACTGATAGAGCTTCGCTCGAGACAACCCGACATCTCGACAAATACGCGCAATATCAAGATCGCCATCAAGCATGTGATCGTCGATATAGCGCCCGACTCGCGCCAGAAGCAACTCGCGGATCGGCACGTCAGCCTGCCTTAGATTGTCTTGCGAAGGTGTAATGCCGGCCATCAGCAGATGAGTCGTTGCTTGCACAACATGCGGAATATCGTCGACCGTCATTCTCGACAGATTCCTGAAGAGCGATTGCAAGTGATCGCACAGCAATACTCCAGCGGCCGATACAAGCGACTGGCCATGCAATGTTTCGGTCGAAGCAGGCAGCGTTTCACGCGGCACAATCAGCGAGACGGCATTCCCCATCGTGCCCAGGCATTCGATCGACTGAGAGGCGTCCGTCATGTATAGCTCGTACGGCTGCTTTCGTCCCTCACCTGCCTCAGTTCGCCACTCGACGCTGTTGGTAGCTTGGTATGTGAAGTAGTAAAAATCTGCACCATCACGAAGACGCTTGGTATCGCGTTTCGCCCGATACTTGCTGCGTCGCGTTGGGTCATGCCAAGTCCGGCCACCAACAAATAATGGCCCTACCGACGCGCCATCGTAGCGGGCTTCAAAGGGCGCACTACGATCGTCCTCCCGCGAGAAATCGACAACCTGACTAAGCAAGGCCCACGCGTCGAGCTGCTCGCCAACAGGGGCGTCGAGCGTCGAGAAGTGCACAAGATCAATTTGTCTGGTATCCATATGCATTCGGTACACGATCAGGCGACATGGATATGCGATCGCGATAGATGGCGATCGCAGTCGCGGTAGGTGCCCGGAGCATCGTGACGCGCACGCGTCCAAATAGCGGGAACAACAGCATCATATCCATGATCGGTTTTCCCGCTACGCGGATTATGCGCTTTCGATTTCGATGATGTCCAGCCAGATTACATCGTCGAATATGGGCCCCCATGCTTCGCCGGTCGGCCAACTGGAGACGTGCCACGTTTTGTATCGTTAATAGATGCGTAACGCGCGCGTGTCGTCTCTCGTGACATCCGCGCACAATGCCAGCGTCAGTTGCACCGGACCACTTCCCCAATAGCCCCACGCGAAACCGGTCGGATCGGTCCAGAATTCCTAAAGCGGATCAATGACACTCTGCTCACCGACAGCGACCAGCGCACCGCCAACATTTCCAAGCCGGCCTGCAACAGGTCCATCCCAAGTAGATTCGAGCCCATGCTCCCGAAGTCGGTGTTGCTCAGGCCCAGCCCATCGTCGACGCCCTGCGTCAAGCCCGACACCGCCCCGGCTTCCAGCCTGCTCTCTTCCGGACCTCGTCTCAACCAGAACCGTAGACGTTCCCCGAGACAACAGCCCACGGCGACGCAGCGTCGTCGTCGGCATGATCGGCAACGCTGCTGCAATACCCCTGGGATTCATCTTTCCGTTATCCCTCCACTAGTCCTGCTTCGTTTTTAGAGATGCCGCGCTCGAGCTAGAATCCGGGGTGGAAGGGGCAGAGCTACCGTTACCGCCCGTATATTTGAGCGATTCAATCTCCTTCGGGGCCGTTTCGGGATCATCGAGTGACGGGGTGATGTGACCAACCAGAACCCCCATGCTGATTGATGTTCTTACGTATTTCGTTTCACCCGCATGGAGCGTGAAATCGACGGAGCGGGTTACTTCGGTTTTGGTCGATACCGTATAGCTTCCCGGGGGTTCGTCAACGTAAAAGAAGCCACCAGAAACAGAACGCCCAACAACCTGCTCGTTGAGCTTGATCTCAGGTTGAATCATCGCTCCACCGAACGATTCGGAACGAAAAAAATAGACTCGCCCATGGTCGGCGGCCAGTGTAGGAATGGAAGCAGCAACATCCTTGTATTGCGGGCCAGTTGCGCAACCCGCCACAAGAAGAGTTGACATTCCTGCGAGCACGATCTTTCTTAATTTATTACCCATACTATTCTCCATTTCAAATAATTGAAATTTAACTGCCAACGAATATAACGAAATTATCGCGATCACCAACGCCATAGAGCACAAAACCGATTCGCGTCCGGGTTCGTCTCACTGCTGCTGTCCGAGCGATGGTTCAATGCCAGCGCTGAGGGCTACTCTACTCTTGCAAGAGGTGTGATACATCTATATGCATTTGATCTCCGCAATGAATCAATAAATTCCCACCTTCAGTGGAAACGGGAATTTTATATTCATTTATAAAATCAACCAAAACTTCTAAGGCAACGCCAAATTCACCCACCTCAATGTACTCACGAATGAATTCATGCCTTTCGGTTGGCAAACTTCCTTTTATATCGCTTAAAACTGACCGAAGCATATTTTGAATTTCCATGACAGTGTCTCAATAGCCCGGGTAAGCCCCCCTTACTAGCGGGTTGGAAGATGACTTTTATCGTAACGCCGTTGTATATGCCAATCACAACAAATGTGGGCGGGCTGCCAGCATTAGTAGCGAGAGACTCAGCCGGACCAGTTTGCTGCACAACCGTAGAGCTTGGATAAAAAGTTATTTGGAATCACAAAGCTGGAATATCTCGATCCACCTCGGCTTGAACAAGCGTCTAAAGAACAATGCGCTGCGCCACCTCGCGCGCGCGGATGCGCTTACTGTAGTCGGTTCCGGCCCCGGAGATTGTCAATTCTTCTCCGGTAATTTTTACGGTTTCCTAACTACCCTGCCGTCTTAACTCTCGTCATGGGAGTGGCGAGTAAGCGCTCGTTTTGCTTTTTTGCCCGATGGTCTTCGCCTGCTTCTCGGACGCCGGGCGTAAAAAAGCCAGCTCCAAGGCTGGCTGCTCATTGACGAATCGCGTTTTACGCCCCGTCACCGGTTTCGATCCACGTCGGCGCGCTATGCTGTACGCTCCCTCACCCGTTCGACCGTCGATCCATGCTCATCCGCGAACATGGCGATTTCGTCCGCCTGATCCGCTCCGAACGCATCCCCGACACGACCCGCTCCCGTCAGATCGTCGTCGGCACTTTTCGTCGCGCGCACGGCCCCACTCAGGCCCTGCTCAACGCCCTTTCCGACGACGAGCGCGATTCGCTCTCCCGATGGCTGTCCGTGCCAAACCCGGCACCATGAACCAAGACGTCCTGAGGACGGCCCTGCAAGCGCTCGTCAACGACGCTTCCGCCCGCTCCAAGATCGCTCGCCTGCGCGAGCTGCTGCCCGCCATCGAAGAGGCCAAACGCGCCGGCGTCAGGCTATCGTCGACGCGCTCAACCATCACGGCTTCGCGCTCTCGCTCAAGTCCTTCGAGATGATGCTGTATCGGCTACGCCAGTGAACACCATGTGGTGCAATCTGCACCACGCCGCAAAGCCTTGCTGCGCTTGGCTTTCAGACCGATTGAAAGGTTCGGACGCCAGCTCGCCACATGTTTTCGTGCACCGCATCAAACCCAATACCGGCAAAGCTTGCAGCCAGATCGGCACGCGGTTTGGTACGTGCGTCATATCTGTGCCATTTCAAGGGGAGATTTCGATGACGAACCGCGACCAGCAATCGCGCAATTCCACGGCCGCACGATGAACATCGCGCAATTGCCGATACCTGGCTGCGGCACGCGATCGACGGAATTCGGCAAATGCACGGAGACGAGGGCGTGCGCCGCGAGGTGGCGAGGGGAATTTTCTAGCGGGCGGGGGTACACCTCGCGGCCGACGACGAATCGAGCAATTCAGCAACAGCGCCGTCACGCTCGCCGACGCCATAAAGCACAAACCCGGCTCGCGGTCGGGTTCGTCTCATTACTGCTGTCCGGGCAATAACCGGCGCAAGCCTATCCTGCCTCATGAGGGGCAGTAACTTCCAAGATTGTTCCATCGGCGAAGTTACCCATGTCCCACAAGGCAAACTGCGCACCGGGTATCAACATATCTTTGACGAGGTTCAGGTATAAGAATTTGATTGGAATGTCAGCCGTACATCCCGGCGACAAGCTGATCCCGACCTGATTCAATAGCAACCGGCAGTCGAACAGTTCCCCGTTGACCGAAAACGGACATCGATACTGTATAGGCGGAATCGTAACCGATTTCCCACCTGCATCCGTCGGATACATCGTTACTCTGGAGATGATATCTGGTGTAACGATCTTGATCATGGCCGAAACGGTGGTATCGGGAAATAGTTATGAATTGTCGGAGTGAGTCCCGGCAACAGGTTATTTGGAATCACAAAAGCTGGAATACCTCGATCCACGTCGGCTTGAACACCTGGCAATTGCAAAATGCTGCCCACCTGCTCAGGCGCTTCGCCCCCGAGACCCCCGAACATCGCGCGCAGCAGCGTACATTGCGAACGCCACAAACAACAAACCCGGCCGAAGCCGGGTCTCGTTTTGCGCGCTGCCCGGTTAATTGGGCCCGCTGGCCTATCCTGCCATGGGGGGAGATTTTGTACGTCTCCCAAAGAGGGCTCATTCGTCGACGTCAGCGATGACTTTCAATATTTCGCCTTTGGCGATTGTTCGACGCTCCCACAAACTAAACAATACGCCCGGGTGAAGATATTTTTTTATCAAATCTGGACATAAGAATTTGATTGGCACAATCACCGTATCGCCCGGAGCAATGGCCCCATGCTGATCCAGCAAGAGGCGACAGTCAAAGTAAGCGTTAACACCATCTATTCTCAAGGGACAGCCGAACACTCGTTCGGGCGTCCTTCCTTGCCGACCGCCTTCCTGTGAAGGAAGGAATTGAATTCTCGCTTCAACATCACCCCTAATCACTTCAACCCTCCCGGAATCGGAGAATAGTTTAATGGTACTGGCGCTTTAAGCTGCGGCAGCAGATTAGTCGGTACTACAACCGTAGGAATTCCTCGATCTACACCATATTCCGGAACCATATCAGGCGTAATACTTGCCGAGGGGATTCCCGTCTGAATGATCGTAAACGGACCAATTTTAAGATTTTGGCTCGCTTGTTGTGCATATGATGCCGCACCTTGGGGGGTGGTCGAGAAATACTTATTTTCAATCCCTTGAACGTTGCTAAACGCTCCCGTCGCATTAATCGACTCTAGCTCGCCATCTTCCACGGCCCGGTAGAGCGCGGTTGTTCCGCTGTTTGTGGCGCTACCGCCGCCCATCACGCCCGGATTCAGCGCGGTGGCAACGCCCGCTCCCGTGGCTTGGCCGGCCGTCTGCGCATTGCCGCCAGCCCCCGACTGTTGGTCCCCGCCATTCTGAACCTGTTCCTGCCCGGTCAACGGCGAAACCGTAAATTTCGCCCCCTCGTCCTGCATCGCGGCCTGTTCACCGGCACTTGCCGCACCGTGTTCAAGGTTGCTACCGATCGACTTGAACGACGTCCCGTTGTTGATCGCCTCGTTTTCCGCAGCACCGGCACCCGCTGCGGCGTTCAGCCCTAGCGCGCCCGCCGTGACCCCGCCCGCCAAGGTCGCGGCCCCAATGATCGCCGCGCGCTGCGAATCAGTCAGCGTATTCGAACCGCCCGCCGCATCCACCAGCGCACCCGACGTCACCGCGCCTGCCGCACCGCCCACTGCCGACGATCCGCACCCCGTTCCCAGCGCCGCACCCGCAGCACAACCGAGCGCCGCGTGCTCCGCGATGTTCGTCGGCGACAGCGGATCGGTCGTCACGCCGATTGCGTTATTCGCCACCGACTCCGCGTCGGTCGCCACGTTGTTGAGCAACGCCGTGCCGAAGCTACCGCCCTCGATCGCGGTCTGTACGCCGGCGCCGATCAGACTCTGCCCAACGATGTTCTCTGCCGTGTTCCCCAGATTGGCCAGCGTCGCGGCCGGCGTGCCCTGCGTGATCCCGTTACCGAGGTTGCTGAGACCTGTGTTGCCGAGCAGTCCCTGCGTAAGACCCGCCGTCAGCGCCGTCACCCCTGCCGTCTCGAAGGTCGTCTTCAGATTGAGACTGCCCGTCGAGATCAACTGGTCCGCCGCGCTCGCCACCAGCGCCGTTGTGCCCGCCGCGAGACCTGTCGCCGCTGCACTGCCGAGCACGGCTAGTGTCGGACTGATCGCCGCGAGCGCAATCGGATCGATCAGCGAGTTGTAGAACGCGAACAGCTCGGGACCGAGCTCATACGAGAGTACGACCGCCGCCACCATCCCGATGACCGACAGCGGATCGAAACCCGTGTCGTCCGCGATCAAGGTCGTCTGGAGGTTGTTGCTGACCGTACTCTGCTGAAACTGCCCGCCAAGCTGACTCTTGAGGTTCGACAGCAGCTGCTGGGTGGCAGCCGTGTTCACGCTGCCATCCGCGTTGACCTGCTGCAGCGCCCCGCCGATCTGGTCCAGGCTTTGCACCTGCAGATCGTAGTTGGCGGCCGTCATGAACCCGCCCTGCTGCACCACCGTGCCGGTGGTTTGCAGCACGCCTTCATCGGCCTGGTTGTAGATGGTCCCGACGTTGGTCGAGCGCTGCTCGTTGGTGAGGCTCGCGGTATCGACGCTCAGGTTCTGCGCCGAGATCGAACCCGTGTTGAGGATGCTGTTCGCGTAATTCAGCGCGACGTTCGTGCCCGTGATTTCGCCGTCGGCGTTCACCACCGCATAGTTCTGCGGCAGCAGTACCTCGGGCATCAGCGCCTGCACCGTCGGGCACGCACCGTTACCGGTTGCCGTGCACCCCGGCTCCGGCACCGCCTGCTCGACGTACCAGAGCATCGGCGCGTTGATCTGCGCGAGCTGTGCCTGGCTCAGTTGCGTGCCCAGCGCGACGTTGTTCTGCTCCGCGTACTGCAGCGCAGCACCATACAGCGCCGCCGTATCCTGATTGTTGACCGACGCCTGACTGGTGCTGTCGGTCGCGCTGGGCGTGCTATAGAAGCTGCTCTTGCCGGTCGCCTCGAGCGCCGCCTGCTCGACCTGCTGCGCCTGCGTGTACGGGTCGTAATAGAACGGCACACTGCCCGGCTGCAGGTCGGCCGGCAACGCCGCGATCAGTGCCGCCGGCGACAACGCGCCCGTCACCTCCGCTGCCGGATTGTTCGTCAGATACGACACCTGAACAGTCTCGCCCGAAATCGTCTTGACGGTCGTGCTGCCGGGTGCGTTCGACGTCGGCACCGTCGGCGCGACCGGCTTGCCCACGGTCTGCACGCCGATCGGCGTGTTCGCCGGCAAGCCCGCCGCGCCCGTCACCGAAGTCGGCTGACCGGCAAGCGTCGTCACGAGGCCCGCGCTGTTGACCGTCGTCTGCGCGCTCGACGGTGCCGCCGGCGGCCCGAGTGAAATCACCTGCCCCGACACGGCCGGCGGCGGCGTATAGACGTTCGGATTCGTCAGCCCGTTCACGAGCGTTGCGCCCGTGAGGTTCACGGTCTGGCCAATCACGTTACCCGTATTGGTCAGCGTCGGCGAATTCACCGCAAGCGTGTTGCCGGCCTGAATCGTGCCCGGCACGAAGTCCGGCAGCCCCACCGCATCCGGCAAGCCCGCGGGATCCTGCGGCGCACTGCTGCTGTACGCGCTACCGTACAGTTGCGCGCACAACGACGAATTGTTTGCACACCCCCACGTCGCATACGGCGTTCCGTAGCGCGTGAAACCGCTGCTCCAGTACGCAGACAGATATTGGTTGTTGCTGGCCGCGCTGTTGCTCGCGTCGATCGTCACGTTGTTCAGTGCCGTGACGAGGCTCCCGGTGTTGCTGAAGGTTCCGGCCGTCAGGTTGACGTTGTGGTTCGCCGTGATCGTTGCGGGGCTTGCCGACTGGACGTCGACATACGCCTCGCAGTTGTACGTGCAGCCCGTATAGGGCGTCGCGCTGCCGTAGTTCTGGTGGATCTGCACCGGTGCGGCGATCGTGTTGGTCAGCGTCGCGGCATTGATATTGACGTCGTTGCCCGCCTCGATCGCGCCCGAGGTGTTCGTCACGCTGCCCGCCTGCGTGAGCGCGGTGGGCGTCGTCGACGTATCGGATGCCGTCGTGCCGGCCCCGCCGATCACGACGTTGCGTCCGGCCACCAGATTGCCGTAGGTGTTCGAGACCGAGCCTGCCGCGATCACGACATCGTTGCCGGCCGTGACGGTCGCGTTGGTTTGCTGATACGCATACGTCTGCGAATTCGGATTCGTCGTCGACAACGATGTACAGCCCGCGCTGTAGCCCGACGCGCAACCGGCCGTGGTCGTCATCGTGCCGATATTCGTGCCCTGATTCGTAAAGCTCGACGCGTTGACGTGAACGTCGTTGCCGGCCGCAAGCGTGCCCGCATTGGTCAGATTCCCGCCGGACAGGTTCAGGTTGTGACCGGCGACGATCTGGCCGGTCGCCTCCTGCACCGTCGTCGATGACGTGACCGACTGCACGGTCACGGCACCGGGCGAGTCGAACGTGAACGACGTGGGCGGCGTCGACGGGCCCACCGCGCAGAACTGCCCGTTGTCGCCCCCGCCGTTCGTACAGCCATACGCCCCGCCCGCATTGCCGCTGCCCCAGACAGATACGCCGCCCGACTTCTGCATCGACAGCAAGCCGTTCATGAAGGCCGTCAGCGACGCGGTATCCACCGTGTCCGTCACCGTCGAGCTCGCGGACGAGCCGCCGTTCGACAGCGACTGCACGTTCAGATTGACGTCGTTTCCGGCGCTGACGGTACCGCTCTGGTTATTGAGGCTGTTCGCCGTGAGATTCAGGTCGTGGCCCGCCGCGATCACCGAGCTGCCTGCGACGGCCCCGGTGGTGGTGGTCGTTTCCGTCACGGTCGGAATCGTCAACGTCGTAACCGGATAGACCGTGCCGTCACCATTGTTGGTCGGCACCGCCCCACCCTGCACGTACCAGAGATTCGCGCTTTGCGGCGTGCCGGAATTGCCGTTGTAGCCGACCAGCGTCGGCACCTGCACATACTGAACGGTGCCCGAGGTCGCGACCGGCGCGGACTGCGGACCGCTCACGCCGATATAGCCGACCCCGATGTTGGTATTGTTCGCGCCATCGGACCATCCACTGGTCAGCGGCGGCACGATACCCGTCACCGACAGCACGCCCCCGAGCGTGGCCGGCACCGTGGTCGACACCAGCGTCAGGTAACCGCCGTCCGGGCCGATATCGGTGATCCCGTACACCGTTTCGGTGCCGATCACGGTCGACATCAACAGAGGCGTGTTGACGATGGTCTTCGTGGTCGTCGTCGTGCTTGTCGTCGACGCGGACGAGTTGTTGACGGCTGCCGCCGTGATCGACACGTCGTTCGTCGCACTCAGCGTGCCGCCACCATTGTCGAGATTGCCTGACAGGTTGACGTTCAGGTTACCGCTGCCCGCCGGGCTGTTGCTGTTGCCGGCCTTGGTCGTGCCGTTCGAGTTGTCATAGCTCGAACCCGAAATCGTCAGCGTGTTCGCGGCCTGCACGGTTCCCGCATTGGTACCCGAACCATTCAGCGTGAATGCATCGTTCGCCGCGACCGTTCCGCCAGACTGATTCGCGAGCGACCCATTGATCGTGAGATCGTTGCCGTTGACGGTACCCGAGTTGCCGACCGTGCCGTTCAAGGTCAGTGAACCGGCGCCCTGGTTGATCGTGCCGGCATTGTTGATGCCGTTGGCCGCCGTGACCGTGACGGTCGTTCCCGGCAGCGTCCATGTTCCGGAGTTGTTCACCGACTGCGCCGACAGGTTCACCCCGTTGCCGCCGTTGACGGTCCCGTAACTGGCTGCCGACGGATCGAGCGTCTGGTTCGGCAGGTTCAGCGTCGCGACGTTCTGCGCGAGAATTTTTCCGTTCGTATTGTCGAACGAGCCATTGCCGCCCGTCACCGTCACGGTCGTGTTGCCGACGGCGGCAGTCGGGTTGCTCGCGTCGCTGGCAAAAATCAGGCCGTTCGCGTTGCTCAGGCTGCCCGTCGTCAGATTCAGCGCGTTCGTCGCGAGCAGGCCGCCCGAGTTGGTCGTCGCACCCGATACGCTGACGTTCGCCGTCGGCCCGTAGATCGTTCCCGAGTTGTCGAGGTTCGTCGCGGTCACGTTCGCCGTTTGCAGCGACGACAGGCTGCCTGCGTTCGAGACGGTCGTACCCGACACGTTCAGGTTGCCGGCCGCCATCTGCGTGCCGACGTTCGTCACCGTGCCGCCCGCCAGCGTCGCGTCGCCCTTGAACGCGGCCGTACCGCCCGTCGTCAGGCTCTGCGATGCCGCGATCTGCGTGGTGCCGCCGACCACCGCGTTCGCGGTCGTCACGTTCGCGCCACTCAAGGTCGCGTTGCCGCCGACGGACAGCGCCGGGGCACTGGCGTTGAAGGTCTGGTTGAGCTGGCCCGCCGACGTATCGAGGGTGTTCGCGGCCGTCGCGGTCAGGTTGCCGCCGACGGCCACGCCTTGCGTCGTGATGTTGGTCGCCGACAGGCTCGCGTTGTTCGAGGCGGTCGTCTGAGCGTTCAACGTCAGGTTCTGTCCGGCGTTCAGCGTTGCGTTGCCTGCGCTCGATACCGGGCTGGATGCCGTCAGGTTGCCTGATTTCGCGTCGACCGCGAGATCCCCCAGGCTCGTCACCTTGCCCTGCGTGTTCACGTCAGTGCCGGCCGTGATCGTCGTCGCCCCGCCCGAGAGCGCATCGCCCGCGAGCGTTGCACTGCCGTTCGTCGCCGTCAGCGTGCTGGTGCCGACCGCGGTGGTCGCGCCAAGGTTCAGGCTGTTCGCTGCCGTCGCACTCAGGTTGTTGCCGGTCTGGATCGCGCCCGAGACGGCAACGTTGTTGCCGGCATTCAGCGTCGTGTCGTTCGCGACGTTGATCGCGCCCGTGCCGTTGAGGTTGCGGCCCGCCGTGACACTCGCGTTACCCGTTCCATCGACCTCGAGGCCGCCGTTCAGGTTCACGTCGCGCGCGGCCGCGATCGTCGTGGTCTGGCCGCTCTGGAGCGTGCCGGCGACGGTTGCGTCCTGCCCGGCGTCGATGTTGACAGCGCCCGGCGTCGACACCGCCCCCGCCACCGTCACGCTGCCTGCGCTCGATCCGATCGATGTGTTGCCACCGCTGTAGACGGTGCCGCCAAGATTCACGCCCTGCGAGCCGCTCGCGTTCAACGTGCCGAGCGACACGACATTGCCGGTCGTCGTCAGCGAGCCGCCGTTTGCCGCAAGCGTCATGTCGCCGACCGATGCGGCCGTGCCCTGCACGCTGGTGTTGCCGCCCGACGTCACGCTCAGATTCCCGCCGCTCGTCACGTTCCCGCCGAGCGTCGTGTCTTGTCCGGACTGAATCGACACCGCGCCCGGCGCGGACACGGTGCCGCCGAAACTGGCGTTCGTGCCGGCCGTCGCGTTGACCGTGCTGCCGCTCTGCACCGCGCCGTTCAGCGCGATGGCCTGGCCTGCATTGAGGTTCACGCCCCCCTGCGAAGACGTGACGTTGCCCTGCCCCGTGATCGACCCATCCTGGGCGGCGATCGTCACGGGTCCTTGCGCCTGCACCGTGCCGCCGATCGTGGCGTTCTGGGCCGCCGTGACGGTGGCCGCGCCGTTCGACTGCAGGTTACCCTCGACCGCGGCCGAGCCTGTCGTTGCCGTCACGCTCGCGTCGCCCACCGAGGACACCGCCCCGTTGACGGTCGCATTGCGCGCGCCGGCCAGCGTTACCGTGCTGCCGCCCTGTACCGCGCCGTTGACGGTCAGGTCGCGCCCGGCGTTCGCCGAAATCGTGCCCGGCGCGCTCAACGACGAATTGATCGTCAAATCGCCGGTGCCGGTCTGCAACGCGAGATTCTGGCCCGACATCGAGCCGACCGTCATCGCATTGCCCGCATTGAGTGTCGCGTTCCCGTTCGCCGACACCGATGCGGCATTCAGGTTGCCGCCGGCAGTCATCGTGACGTTCTGCCCCGCCGACACCGCACCCGGCGCATTGATGTCGCCGTTTGCCGTGACCGTATAGTTCTGATTTGCCAGTCCGGTCCCGCTGATCGTCGTGTTGCCTGTGCTGGCGAGATTGACGTTCTGGCTGGCAAAAGTTTGTCCGACCGATACGTCGCCGTTCGCGTTGACGACCACGTTGCCCGCCGTTGCAGACAACGGGCCTTGCATGTTCGCGCCGAGCCCGGCGGCATTCTGGATGATGTAGATCTGGCCGCTCGTGACGGAACCGTATTGGCTCGCGTCGATCGCCAGGCCGTTCGCAGTCGGGATCGCCGCAGCGTTGTTCGGCAGGCCGTTCGAGGCCGTCGCGTAGGTGATGCCGGTCGCCCCGGTAGCGGTCGGCGAAACGAGCTGGTTGCCGGTAATGATGTTCACACGCTGGTTGGCGTTCAGCGGTGCATTCACATTGACGGTCTGCGCGATCAGGTCCAGGTTCCCGACCGTCCCGGCAATACCGGCCCCCGGCGTGCCATCGTTACCCGCCGGCCCGTCGACCGTGATGTTGCCGCCGCCGACGCTGTACGCAACGGCGCCCGCGTTCGCGAAACTCGTCGCCGTGCCACCTACGCCGGTCAGAAACTGCGGCGTGCCGGTGGTCAGCGTGAGGTTCGAGATATTGGTCAGCGCGGTGCCGCCCGGAACGCTGATCCCGTTCGGATTGGCAATGATCAGGGATGCAGAATTTCCGAAAATCTCAAGAGGCCCGCCCAATACGGACGCATATTGACTGCCGGTGGATGTGACCTGAGCGAGGATGACCGAGGCGGTGCGCCCGGCGAGATTCGGATTGGCGCCGACCTGCCCGCCGATCAGGGAAGTCCCCGCGTACAGGCTATTGTTGAAGATCAGGCCAGCCGGCCCTGCCGACAGGTTCTGGAACTGCGACGCCGAAATGCCTTGTGCGTTCGGCGCAGGAATATCGATTACCGGGACCCCGGCCGAGCTTTGCGTGATGGTGGGCTGGAATGGAATCGGTGCGCGCGGGTCGACGATCGGCGCGGCATGGGCCACTTCGTCTGCCAGGAATACCGCCGGCGCGAAGTACATCACGACGATCATCGCCGCGGCAATACAACGCATCCACGCAGGCCGCGCAACGTCGGCACGCGTCGAACCAGAAAAACGATAATCCGTACACGCCGATTCGCGTGCCAGCTTGCCCTGTGCAATGCGCTCGACCCCGGCCCATTGCGCCTTCTTGTTACGCATGATCTCCGCCCCTGCCAAGGCTTATTGTTCTGTCGTCCCGAGAAAATCCCGATGCGACCTTTCTCGGTTTGATAGTTTTACCGAGCGGAGCGTATCACGTGCAAATTTTGCTGATCATCAAGAATGGTTAGGCATCCCTTTCGATTTCCTTGATCCGGATGCAATCCTAAATCTGCCCTTGATGAATAAATTTATTCACGCCGGAACGACCAGTTAGGATGGCTTTCATTTTCTTCGATGCTGCTTGACGGGCGATCCGCGCCAAACCGCCCTCACAGTCGAGGTCGAAGGAAAAAGTCGGGCTCTACGTGCGCAACGGCCGAGTCGGCAAGGTAAAGCCGACCGAATGACGATCTGGAGGAAATGGGGAATTTGGCGGAAGGCAGCAGGAGTCGAACCTACCCGGGAGTGTCTGACACCCCCAACCGGGTTTGAAGGCCGATTCCACTGTATGCAAGATCAGTTGACAGGGCGCAGACCCGCAACGCCATGCGGTTTTCTGCCTTCGTCAATGCTGTAGATACGTACAGTGGCGCTGCATGCGAAGGCAGAAAAACCCACACCTCCTTGGTCCACTCCCAACCTCCGCGAGGCCCGGCCTCTCATCGGCCGGGCACAGTGCCGACCACGTCGGCTACTATCCTCGAAGTAATGCCAGTGGCCTGCGGGACGACTCCTATATCGAAACCTACGCCGCAAGCCCCTACTCGCCCCGGTCGGTGGAAATTTCAGAGTGCCCCTTCAGCTCATCGCGGCGAGTCGGGCACTCATCCGAAACGATACTTTCCATACTCGACTGAGCCTGCGCGGCGTCGAATGTTTGCATGTACTCTAGGTAGGCGCGCCTACTTTCTTGAGCGTGTTCAAGGAAAAAGAGATTATTCCCCGAAGCGACACACATCGCTCGAACGGCCTCCGAAATGTGCTCGCCTCGGGCCATCTGGTGATAGAACGTTGCATATGCTACCGCAGTCTCCCCCCACGTCGGCTTAGAACCACATCCAATCAGTGCAAAGTATGGGAGGTCGCTCTCATCGGTATGCATTGCCATCCTAATGCCGGAATAACCCTCGCAGCTCGACATGCACAAGATCAGCAATCCTTGAAGAGCAGCGTTTACAGGCTTTAAGAAATCTTTCAACTCCTGCCATGACATTACATAGCCGTCCGACAACTGAATGCCGAACTGATTTCCATGCGCGCTTATGTGGAGGATGGGGATAAGCCCAGGATTCTCGGCCATCGCCTCTGCAAGACCGATTTTCAGACATGCCTCAAACGCGAGTCTAGAAATTGCCGTCTTCACGGCGCACTTGATCACATTCAGCTCTACCGCCTGCCGAACAATTTCGCCCTCGCTTCTCCGATGGTAGAGATCCAAAGGAGACGGCGACTCTATGACAAAAACAAAGAACTTGAGCCGTTGTTCGGGTGGGAGTGGCATTTTCCTTTGTCCGCGACGGTATAGGTATTCGCAAGTCTAGTGTTCAAAAATGTAGCCGCATATAGGGAATTGTCACGCTACTTCGTCAACGTTCAGTACCCGCGGGAGCTGCCACCATGTCATCGGCGGGATATAGCTGAAGCATCGCGCGCGCGGCCTCGACGTTCGAGGTCGTCAGCCACTCCTCCCAGTCGTCTGGGTGCAGGATCACGACGGCTCGCTTCTCGTCCTCGGGCTTGTGCATGCGGGAGAAGATCGGGTGCCCGTCGCCGTTCACCGTGATCATCGACATCGTGTGATGCTCGACACCGTCCGCACCCTGCAACGTCCGCCAGATGCCGGCGACGCACATTGTTCGCCAGTCGGTCAGTCCGATCCGATGCCATACGTTCTTCCCAGTCTCGTAGCACGGCTCGTAGATCCAGTCGGCCGGGATCAGGCAGCGGCGCCCGGCGCGCCAGGCCGGCCCGTATAGCAGCGACTTTCCGAGGTTGTCATCGCGCACGTTCACCGTGCTGCGCATGATCGGGGGCTTCCGGCCCTGCTCCTTCGCCTTCTCGATGTTCGCCTTCTGTAACGCACGCGGCCAGAAGCCGAAGCCGGCCGCCAATGGTCTGAGCTTTCCGTCGACGTTTACAACGATCGGCGCCAGGTAGTCCTGGTAGATATCGGGCTTCCACGGGAAGTCGCGGTACAGGTCGCTGAACGGCTCGATCCGCAGTTCTCGGATTTCGTAGTCTTCATGCGGCGCTCGGTAGCTTGTACACATCTCGGGAAGCTCTCCAACGTGACAGACCCAGATCAGTGACGCTTCTGTGCCAGACAGCCCCAACCGTCGTACTCTAGACCGTAGAGCATGCCGAGGCATGCCATGAAACCAGAGACGGACAAGATGTTGTGCTGCTGAATCGGCATATTGATCACGACCAAGACGCGATGCCCTGCCCCTGATTGATCGGCTGTCGCTCGGCCATATTGATGATCGTTGATAAAGCTCGCGACGATAGCTGCCTTCTCCGCGGATGGTCCTCGCAGAAGAAATTCAACATCCCGCGGAATGCTGAAGTCGTCTCCGTCGGCATCCAGCACGCGTAGGAGTTCAACGTCGGCCACAGCAGTGTCCATCAGCGTCGCAACAGTCGACATAATGCTGGCCCTTTTTTGTTTCAACTTGAATCTGATCGTACCACCGTCAGCAGCCCGGTTCGCTCCCTGTTTCTAAGACTTGACGTGGGTTCCTTGCGGCGGGATACACTGTGTTTTTATACAGTGGTGACGACGTGATCAAGCCGCAGTGGGCTTACATCTGGGAGTACGGGTTCCAGGGCGACAAAAACCGCCTGAGGACACCCATTGAGCTCACGAAACCGGAATTTGAATTGTGGATCGACCAGGACGCGAGGTCAGCGTTCCTAGGCTCGTGCACGCCGATCGAGGCCACCAGGATTGATCGTAACCGTGTGCCGCTTACCGATCCGCGCTTCAAGACGAAGCCTAAGATCCCGGAGTTTGACGCCCCGTCTGATGCCGAGCTGCGCGCCCTCTGGCGCGAGTACTCCGACCTTCAGGTGCGCTGGCTGATCCTCGAAATCCTTGCCCTCCGGAAATCGCTAGATAGGATTCAGGCGTGGTTCGACTACGTCGACAAGAACGTGGCGGACCGCGGGGAGCTTAGTGGCGGGAATGGACAATTTCAGGAGCTGCGCCACCTTCTCCGGAAGGAAAAAGGGCGCGCCGGGATGATGTGAAGTCTGCGGCGCGCCCCGCAACCGTTACTTCTTCACAGGCTCAATACCCCAGCACTCCCACTCGGGGCGACTCGCCGGGTTCGTCCTACAGTCATTCACTTGCTGGTTGACGGCGTTGTAGCTTGCAACGACGGGGCTCACGATTTCATTCAAATGAGCCTCCCGCGTTTCCGCATCAGGAGTGCGGCAGTCGGCCCCCATGTGTGCCTTGTCCGGTGCATCCCGCAAGCCCAGAAGGTATCCCGAGTTAGGCACACTCTTGAGAACTTCGATCAAGCCATCTGCCGCCGTTTGTCCCTCCGGAAGCTCGCATGTGCGAATCGGAAGCACCTTATAAAACTGCTTGTTCTCCAACGACAGTCGATTTTGAAATACGATGAGATCCTTCTTGAATTGCGCGAGCGCGGCAACTTGAGCCGGATCGCTGCGTCCCGTTTGCATATCATCAAGCTCAAAATTGAGCACTACCCATTCGTCTAAAACGACGGGATGCTTGGCGTTTCGCATTTCATCTTCGGTGGGGCCCACGCCGTCATTCACCGACATCACGATCTGGTGAAGAGTCGTTCCATCAATCACGCCAGGATAAACCGTGACTCCCGTTCCTGCTTCGCTGAATTTCTTCTGTAACGCATCGACAGTGGCCTGGCCATCCGATGATGGCTGACTCGAAGCGCGTCCGGTTCCGACATCTACTGCAGACATCTTCGACGACTGCTGCGCTTTGATAAGCGGCAGACCGGAATAGGTCAGCTTGATCGCAAATTTGCTCGGTGCGGCGGCTGCACCCACATCATCACCGCCGCCGCACGCGGAAAGCGAGAGGAGGAGCGGGAAAGCCAGTGCTGCGAGGTTTCTTTTCATTGGTGGTCTCGGACGTTGGTTAATTTCTTTCACTTCGTAATTTGGAAGTTTACAGATCAATTCCGATTTTTGGAATGCCCCACCGTCAGGGCGTCGTAGACACGTTCACACTGTTGGCCCGCGATGCCTCGCTCGTCAGCGAGCTTCGCCAGTTCTCCCGCGCGCTCGTCAGTCCAGCCGAACACGTCGGCAAGCAGATCGAGGGCGTCACTGGCTGCCGGGCCTCCGGTGGAAGCGCTGGTACGTCGAGCATCGGCGACGAGTGCGGCAACCTGCTTGCGCAGGCCGTCAGCAGCAGCATCGGCAACAACTGCATCAGCGGTCGCACGATCACGTTGTTTCGCGGCATCCGTTGCAATCTCCTGTTGTGCCGCCAACCGGCGGCGAAATTCGTTACGGTCGTTCGTCAGGTCATCGATCTGCCGCGCCTGATCCGCTACCTTCGCAGACTGGTCGGCATCGCCATGCCCCTTGAAATAGCCACAGCCGGCACCGGCAATAACCCCGGCAATGACGAGCAGCCAGATACGCGGGTCGATCCACGTCATGCGGTCACCTCCCCGCCGACCGCGCGATACGCCGCCAGCAATTTCTCGATGTCGTTCTCGTGCTGGCCGTAGCCAGCCCCCGGCAGACTGGCCCAGACGTTCGATACCTTCGCCACAGCCTCGCGAAACCGCCCTGCGTCGATCAACGGCAACGCTCCATGCTCGCGGAGCTGCTGCAGCGCGTACCGATCCTGCGACACCGGCCCGAAGTCGGGCAGCTTCATCTGCGCCTGATAGATCCGCCACCAGCGCGTGAGGATCTGGTAACGCCCAGCTGCCGTCGACGGCACCCGGATCTGTCGGTTGAGTACGTCCGGATGTGCGGCATAGCTCGCAAACAGCAGCGGCCGTGATGCCGTCGCTCCGACCAGAACGTTGTAACCGTCGTCCGACTTCGCGAGCAGCGCCGAGCCGATCTCGCTGACTGCGATTGCATCGAGAAACGCCACGCGGTTCTTTCCGCCCGCAGCGGCCACACTGATTCGCGCCATCTTCACTTTCCCCCAAACACACGCTTTGCATTTCGACGCAGCAGCACTTCGAGGTACTGCGACCCCACAATGCCGAGCGCACTCCCCAGACCGAGCAGCGCAATCGGAGGCAGATCCGGGATCTGCAGCAGAGCGAGCCCAGCCACCATCGACGTCGCGGAACCCAATACAGCCCGGCCGACGACGAGCCGAAACGACAACGGCTCATTACCGACCAGCACCTTCGCGATACCAATCAATCCGCCCATGAGAATCAACTCCAGGATGGTTTTTTCATGCTCTTGCATTACGGCTCCTCTTCCCCGTACCCCACAAAAGAAAAAGCCGCCAATCTGGCGGCTTGTTACACAATTCCTGTTCCGTCTAGCACCATAAACCTGGTTCGCCAACACTCCCGAAACGTCGCGACGTTCGGACTCCTACCACCGTTGAACAGTCGCGTTCCCCACGAGACGGTGTCACCGGTGACCCACACCATTCCGATTTCGAGGATGTCCCACAGCCGCTGGTTGCTGTTAGATGAGCCCCATATGTAATGCGACGACCATAACGCCGAAATCAGCACTGGCCGCCCATACGATCTCGAAAGGTCTGAAGGGCTCGGCGCGCCAGCTACGACCCATCCAAGATCGTTGCCTAAATAGCCCTCTTGGATAACGTCAAGCACTCGATAGAAAGGGCTAGCCGCATCAGCAATCAAAGATTCATTCTCGTCGAACACCTGCAACCCAAACTTGCTTGAGCTGACAGGAACCTTCGAAAAGACGAAAAGGCGCACCGTCGCTTGTTGGGTCGTTATCAGGCGCACTGTGAAAAGGCGACCGCTACCATCAGCCGACGTCGTGTCCCAAAGCGCAACTCCGACTCCCGGATCAGCCTGAAACGCATAGAGAGGTTCATCGGCTGAGAAGGTGAACGAGCAAATCCAATATTCACCATAGAACTGAAGCTTGTGATCATTGTTCCAGACAGTCTGGACAGATGTCCGCTGCGAGACTCCCGACATTGACTGAACTAGTTGGTAATTCGGCGTCTTACCATCGATCTGGAAAACCCCGCCGTCTGTAAAGGCCTGAAATCCTGCCTCCATCAATACACTCCGTAGATGAGCCACCCCGGAACAGGCGTTCGGTAGCTCCCGCCGCCGTCCGTGCTGTACCGCCACCGCACACCTCCCGCGTCAATATCGATCACAGGAACGGGAGCATTCATAGAAATGTGCTGAAACAACCAGTCCGGCATAAACGACCAAAACGGCTGCCCTCCCGATAGGTCGGCAGCGACGCCACCATCTGCACCGCCGATCCTCACTACGCCATGCAGCCGCCCGCACCGAGTCGTGCCATTCAGCATTACTCGGCCAGCATCGTCCCAAATCTCGAGCCCGGCCTCCATTACGTCCATACCCCCCAACGAACACGCAAACGTCCATTCGAGTCGTACACGCGGCCGCCATTGCTATCGATTACGGTCCGGTTTCCACGACCATCAGTCGAATTGATCTCGAACCACCCACTCTTATCGAGCCGCCAACCCTGCTTTCCCGCGACATAGTTGTCGGACTGGATATAGCTGCCGATCATCGCGTTCGTGATCCACCCCACGCCGATGAGCGCCTGACGCAAGAACACCTGCCCGCCCTGCACCACGAACGGCACGATCGAGGATCCGCCGTTGTTCGGGTCAACGACCGCGAAGCGCTGCGCCGACACCAAAACCTGCGACTCAACGATGCCACTGTCGTTATTGATGCCCACGCCAATGCCGGCGATATACGTCCGCCCGTCCGACGTGACCTGAGTCTTGATTTGGTACGACGCCGAAACGCGCCCGTTGATATCCGCGTACGACTGCGCAACCGTCTGGACAGCCGCCGCGTTCTCGTTGGCCTGCGCGCGTATCGTTGTGATCTGCTCGGCCTGCGCGCTGATCGCATCCACGCGCGCACTCGACTCCGTTCGAATGTCCGCACGCAGCGACGCCTGCCCCGTCTGCATCTGCGCGCCAACGGTGTCGAGCCGTCGCCCCAACGCCATGTCAGCCTCGGCGCGCGCCGATTGCTCGCTGTAGACACCGGCCATTACCTGCGTTGACCCAGCCGCCTGCCCCGTATCGCCCGCCATCGGCCCGCTGATCTGCGCCGATACCTGGCTGACCTGCTTCGAAAGCGCCGAGTCGGCATCCGCTCGCGTCGACGCTTCCTGACGAATGGCCGCCGTATTGGAATCTACTGTCGCCTTCAACGAAGTGATCGAATCGGCATTGACTTTATCGCCAGCCGCGCGCGCGGTCTGCTCTGCGACGATTGCGGCCGAGTTGCCACCGGCCGTCGCCGTGACGGCATCGACACGCTTGCCGAGTGCCGTATCAGCGTCCGCTCGCGCCTGCTGTTCGCCCGTGATCGCCGCCTTGTTCGCGCCGACGTCGACCGTCACGGCATCCACGCGCTTGCCGAGCGCCGTGTCCGCAGTCGCGCGTGTCGTCGCTTCCGACGTGATCGCCGCCGCGTTGTCGTTCGACTTCGTGACGACAGAGTCGATTCGCGTCGACAGCGCGCCGTCGGCGTCGGCTCGCGCCTGTTGCTCGGCAGTAATCGCTGCCTTGTTAGCCCCGACATCGGCCGTTACGGTGTCGACGCGCTTGCCGAGTGCCGTGTCGGCATTGGCCCGCGTCGTCACCTCCGATGCGATCGCCGCGGCATTGTCATTCGCCTTCGCAACGACGGTATCGATACGAGTCGACAGCACGCCGTCAGCGTCGACGCGCGCCGTCGCCTCCTGCTTGATGGCCGCCGCCGCATCACCTACGCTCGCCGACACGGTATCGATTCGCTGCCCGAGGGACGTATCGGCAGTCTGCCGCGCCTGCTGCTCGGCCGTAACGGCCGCGCCACGCTGGCGCGCTTCATCGGCAACAGCGTCAGCCCGATCCCTCGCCTCTTTCGCGATCGCATCCGCGCGATCCTTCACCTCCTTCGAAATGGCGTCAGCGCGGGCCTGCGCTTCGCCCGCAACCGCCGTCGCCCGGTCGGTCGCCTCCTTCGCGATCGCGGTTGCGTTATCCGCGACGCCCTGCTGAATCCCCGGAATCGCGTCGATCGGCTTTTTCAGATCCGCACCCAGCGACGAATGAGAAATCTGCCCCTCGAAATACTTCTCGTAGGCCCCCGGATCGGTCGTAGGTTGCCCCTGCACACCTGCACCATTCGCCGGAAACCACGGGCCGATGTTCCCAGTCGTGTCGACCAAACGCGCCCAAAAATAAAACACCTGGCCAACAGCAAGCCCCTGCATGGACGTCGAGGCTTGCGGATACGCGTAATCCGACAGCTTGATAGCGTCGGCCCGGTTCGGCGTGCGGCTGTACCATAGCTCGGTGCGCTGCGTGTCTCCGGCAGTACCGTCGCCAGGAAACGCCCAGTCGAGGTTGATGCCGTAGACCACGCCAGCCGCCTTGAGCGACACGACCGCCGGCGGGAGGCTCGTTTTTCCCTTCAGTTGCGTTTCCACGCTGACAGCCGGCAACGAAGTGACGTTCATCACATTTTGCGCACGCACGCGCGCAACGTACCGCCCCTGGTAAATCCCGGGCACCTCGACCTGAAGCCCGCCCGTACGCGGCACGCTCACCCACTCGCCGTTATCCTTCCGCCACTCCGGCAGGTATGTCACGGCGTTATCCGCGGCATCCCACGCGATCACCATCGTCGTTTTCGAAATGCCCTGATCGACCGCCGAATACGTGGTGATCCGCACATTGGCCGGCGGCGCCTGCACCGAAGGCGGAACAACCGTCACCGGCCGCTGCTGGATCTGCGCACCATCGTCGATTGCCGCGTACTTCCCCGGCTCGTGCATCGTCGCCGTGATCGTGTACTCGATGCGCCCGTCGTCGTCGCCTTCCTGAACGCTCACGACGCGATAGAGCTGCGCCGCGACCTCCGCGTTTTCCAGCATCCACACCGCGCCGGGCACTGGATCCGCATCGAAGCGATCCGCCAACGTGAGCACGTCGCCATCAACGGACTTCACCGCGCGATACTCTGCAACGCCCGACGGCAGAATCGCCGTGAAGCGGTCGCCGGGCGCCATGGTCGGCGCCTTGTCGAGCGTGACAACGTTGCCGGCCGCCGCGCGAATGCGTCCGCCGATGCGACGACCAGCCTTTCGTGGATCCGCGATCGCAATCACCTGCCCCGGGCCGACCAGCACCCCATCCAACCCGACCTTGAATGACACCGTGCCCGACTCGTAGCGCGACGTCAGGAGAAGCCACCGACCGAGCCGGTGCGCCTGAGCCTGTGACGTGCAACCGAACGCCGTTACCTGCGTCTTGATGACGCCGTAACGCGCGATGCCGTCGTCGTCCGGCACATACTCGACCGCCTGTTTGTACTGGTTCGACGGATCGTTGTAGCTGACAAGCGCGACCGTGTATCGCGTCTTGCGCTCGCTCCCCACGTACCGGAACGCTCCGTCGATCACGTTCGCCGCGGTATACACGTAGACTGGATCGGATGGCATGTCCGCAGAAGCGATCACCGCCCCCGGCCCCCAATACGCAATGCCACGAAAAACGCTGGCGAGATCCTGCAACACCCTGAACGTGTCGGCTTCGGTCTGAATCACGCAGTTGCAGGTAAAGCGCGGCTCGATACCTCCCCTTCCGTCCGACACCATGACGTCGCAATAACGTCCGATCTCGTACAACGCCCATTTGTCGACCATCGACGCGTCAACGAAGCGACCGGCACCATACCGAGATTCAAGCAGGACGTCGTAGAAGATCCACGCCGGATTGTTTGTCCAGGCCGGTTTGAACGTTCCGTCCCATACTCCAGAATATGTTCGCGTCTCCGGATCATAATTTGATGGCACGCGAATAATCAGGCCGCGCACACCGTACGAGCGTACCGGCACCTGCGAAAACGAACGCGCATCGAACGTCATGCCAACGAGCGCTGTCATCGGGTAACGCAGCTTACGGTCGATCACCTCCGTGATCGCTTCGATATTCACCGTGTCGGCAATCAGCGAGCTGTGCGCATTCGGCGTGATGCGGCGCACACGCACCAACCATCCCGATTTCGCGCGCGGCAACTCGATCCGATGCGACCGCTCGTACAGCGACGTCGTCTTGCCGTCGAATGCCGCCGACAGCACCTGCGCGTACGACCCACCGTCGACCGACAGATCGATCGCATATTCCACGCGATAACCGAACACGCCCGCCGCCGGATCGCTCTTCTGCAGCGCGGGCACACCGAAGCGAATACGAACCGCCGTCAGCTGCGTGTTTTGCACCTGCCGCACCCATGGCGCATCAGAGGCCAACGGAACACCAACAGCCGATTCACGCTCGACCGCCGGAAAGCCCGGCATGAAATCCTGATCGAGCGTGCCCGTGCGAACGTCGACGCTGTAATTCTGGAAGTTGACCGACCCGTCGGAATTCTGGATCGGCGTGCCGTCGAGGAATACCGACTGCATACCCTTCACCAGGCCGACGATCGGCCCTTCGGAAATGATGTCGAGCACCTTCGCACGCGCGATCGAGTGCAGGTTGTCCGGCGATTCGCCGCCACTACCGCCACCACCACCGCCCTTCGCGCCGTTGATCCGCTTCGGGCCCGATTCCGCGTAGACCTTTTTCACACCTGATCCTCTGTGTAGATGCCCGAGCTGGCAACCTTCGATCCGACGACCATCTCGCCGTACACGAGCGGCACCGGCTCGCCTTGCGCCGGGCCATTCACCGGCCCGTTGAAGTAGTACGACGTGCCGTTGTCGGCAACCCCAGCGAGCCCGGCCTGCTGTGGACTCAGCATCTGCGTGATGCCACCGAGGGCCATCGAGACGCCCAGGCCGATCAGCGTCGGCTGACTGAACACGAAGCCGGCCACCGCCAGTGCCGCGCCCAGAATCGTCTGGAACAGGCCGCCGCTCTTGCTGCCGATGATCATTGGCGCGATTCGGATCGCGTCATCGCCGACCGGCGCGGCCAGATCGTCTTCGCGCAGATTCCGACGTCCGTTGAACACCGCAAACGTGAGCCCCTGATCACGCGACTCGAGCAGGAATTGCCGAAAGCCGGGAATCAGCACTGACAGCGCCCGCACCGCCTCCGCGGTAGACGAAACGGCCAGACGATGCACACGTCCGAATCGCGCACCCGCGATCCCGTAAAGCCTCACCTCACGTAACCGTTCCGTCACTTCGCACCCCCTACGTGACGCAGCACGGTCGTGCAGCTATCCCGCCACATCGAGCCCCACACGGCACGACACGACAGACGCCCGTACATGTGATGCGCGAACATGCCATCGCCGAGGTACACACCCGAATGGTTCGGCACGCCGTTTCTGCTTCGGACCTGCATCAGCAGCACGTCGCCAGGGTCGAGCTGCGCGTCACGCCCCACATCGAGAAAGCCCGCGTCCTGGTAGTGCGCGATGTACAGGTTCGAATACCCATCGGCCCACCACCCATCCTTGCGTTCGAAATCCGGAAGTGCGATCCCGCGCTCCGCGAGATACCAGTCGCGCACCAGCGAATAGCAGTCGAGCACGCCGTGCAGGTACTCCCGGCCATAGAGCGGCGCCACATACCCGCTCGGCGCGAACTCGCACCATTTGTCGATGCCAATCGATCCGTCGGCCTGCACGCCGAGCGAGACAATCACCCACCTCGGAATGCCAGCACGCTCGCACATTGCACGATCCCCCATGCTCGGCTGCGCCGTTCCGTTCGGATGCGAATGCACGAGCGCGAGAATTTCTCCCATGTCCTCCGCGTCTGCGTAGTCCTCCGCCGTGAGCGCGAATTGCTCGGTCGGCACAGCTGCGTTGTTTCGGCCAGGCACATACACGTCGCCGGACGCCGTCTCGACGATGAGCCCGCAGCACTCGCGCGGATACTCGGCGAGCGCGTGCTCCGCGATCGCTTGCTTGATTCGTTCGTCCATAAAAAAACCCGCCGATTGGCGGGTCCATAAAGGGATGTTGGTCGACGGCCTATGCGAGCGTGTCGCACAAAAAGCCGCCGTGCGGCAACGGGTTGTTCACGCCAAACCGGCATTCACACCCGCTGATTTTCATGCTGCAGCGATCGAGTGCCGGATCGCTCACCGGCCTGTCGTTCTTGTCGAAGTACACCACGCCGACATATCCACACTCGGGCCCTCGATAGCGCCACTGGCACGGGCCGACGATCTGGCGCGCCGGCACCTGCTGCCCGCCGAAGTCAAGCGGCGACGACAGCGTGAATTCCACCTGCACGCCGGGCTGCTCGTCACTCTTCTGCTCGATTCGCCACTGCTCAGGCGGCCATTGCTCATTCGGGTCCGCGGTCGGGTTGCCGTCGGGAAAATTCACCGCGTCGAGGTATTTCGCCAGCGTCCGCCGGCGAAACACCTTAGCGCCGACAAGATCATCGAGCGCGACACACAGCGCCGTGATCGTGCCGTTGATGTCTCCGACAGTAAGCGTCGGCGCCGGCTGTCGAGCATCCGACGTCCGCTCAAAGCCGGCAGCCTGAATTGGCCACGGCCTGTATTCCCTCCCCTGCCAAATAATCGACGTCGACTGCAGGTGCCCGTGAAAGCGCAACACGTCTCCGCCGATCTCCGAACAGTCGACCTCGAGAAATTCCAAGCGTCGGCCAGGTTCGAGCTGCTGAATGTCGGCGGTAATCGTCATGCCGACACCTTCGATTCGAGCACCCGAATCCGTGTTCGCATGGATTCGAGTTCGTCCATCAATTCGAGAATTGCTTGATGGTGCAACGCCGCGGCAATCCCACCCGTATCCAGTGACAGGAAGTCCTTGATAGTCGTGCCGTCAGTAAGCGTACGGGTAGGGGATGCAACGTGAACATGCTGAGGAAACACCTTCTGCACATCCTGGGCAATGAATCCAATACCGCCCGCCACGCCATCCAGGCGATCCCAGGTGCATCCCCGAATCACGCGCATTTTCGACAAAGCGTCATCGATCGGCGCAATATTCGTCTTGACCCGCTCATCCGAACCGTTGCTCCAGTTCCCTTCGCAGTACGCGTTACCGTCCATCCTGAACAGGAATGTGCGCCATTCCGTCCCGGCCCGAACCGCGATCAACCCATTCGTAGACTGGTTGTAATACTCACGCACCGCGAAGAATGCTTCGCGGTCAAATGGCCCATGGACAGAGCTGAACTGAATTCCGTCATTCACCGAGCCCGTTGACGTGCCGGAGATTGCCGTCGCTGTTCCCCTGAACTGCCCCGCACCACTTCGAATTGAGACAGTGTTCGCGAACACCGCACCGGAGAGGGGCGCATACTTCGATGGATCGAAATTCCCCGTGTCGTACGGGACTTTACCAGCGAACGTCGGCCGACCAGAAAACGCAGGCGCCCCACTCAGATAGGCTATGCTCGCTTCTTGGGAATACAGGGATGGTGTCGCACCGTATTCGAGCTTGAGGCGTCGCCATGCCACCCCGCCTGCGGCCACGGCTGGCGAGGTGCCTTCAATTCCAAGTTGCACATATACATACGCCGTACCGGCCGGCGTATTCATCGAATTCGATCGGAACGTCCAATCTGCACCGTTGGTCGCTGCGATATTTGGTGAGACGCCAATGGCGCTCTTTGAGGCGCTCAGAAAAACAAGCCTAAACCACACTGAACCGGCTGTAACGCCGCCGGCGTAGATTTCGCCGGAAAGTGTCAGCGTCACTCCAGGTGGCATTGCGATGGGATTACATCCGGCGTACGAAACCGAATTAATCGGAGCCGAGTTCGCGAAGTAGTCCCCCGTCGTGGCCCAGTTAGCCGCAGTAAGCCAGCCACCTCCCCACCCACCGGGAACGTTGCCAAGCTCCCCAGAGCCATTGAGGAGCAGGTTCGCACCATTCACGCCGATAAGCTTGCCGCTGGCTGCAACGCCGCCCTTTACAACTACATCCCCTCCAACCGTAAGCCCATTGGCTACCGTGAGGAATCCGCTTACGACCTCATCTGGAAACATTCGACCACGTGCGACAACATTCCAAAATGACTCCCCGTCTGCACTGTATGTCGCCCAATCTCCAGTATTGAGACTGCGGATCTGGGTGCCGTCTTTGCCCTGCGTTGCAATGGTTATCGGCGGCCCCACATTGAAAACGTGGACGCACGCATTCACACTGACAGATGACACAAGGGGCAATGTCAAGCCCTTGCCAGCGACGCCCATGCTTACCCCGTAGCGCGCACCAACCTGATCAGGACGAATCGTCGTATTGTCGGTGAGAAACGAATAGCCGAGCGCAACACAAGCATTCAATATGTCCGCGTTCTCGTTGAACCGCAGGTTGGCCGTCCGCTGATCGTCGCCCCCGCTACCGCTCGGCGGCACACCGAGGTTCGCTTTCTGAAGTTTTGGCATATCTAACCCTATGGTGCAAATGTCTGCTCAAACTGTGCAGTGATCGTGTACACGCTCCCGCTCTTTACCGGTTCCGTGTACTTCTCACATACGAATCGCGCTTGCGGCCGAAGCGGGGGTGTCCAGAAGAATGACACCGCGCCGGCATGCGCGTCGAGGAACGCGAGGATCGCCGAGATCTTGTCGGCCTTGCCCACGAATCGAAGGTTGTATGGCGTCTGCCGGTTGTTGAGGCCGTCGGCCGCGCGCTGCGTGTACCCTTCGCCGAAACCTGCTTTTCGTACACGCAGTGTCGTATCGCCACCGAATCCCTCGACGGTCGGCGACCAAATAAAGGTGTCCGTCATCACCCAATCCCGTTTTTCAATTTCCAAAGCGCTCCGCCCTGACGGCTTTCGACCGCGATCAGCCCCTGCACCATCTGCGTAAGCTTCTTCACGAATTCGGCACTCGCCATCATCTGCGACGCGTTGCCTGCTCCACCGTCGATCGTCACCGGAATATTCAGCTCTATCCCACCGCCCTGAGCTCCCAGCACCCCACCACCAGCCGAGCCACCGCCGACAAGTCCACCATTCGCAAACTTCGCGAAGCCGAGATCCTGTCCGCTGTTGATCGCTTCGAGCAGGCGCAGCACACCCGGCTTGCGCACCGCCGCAGCCTTCACCACGAACTCCTCGTTGGAGAGCCACGCCGGAATGCTGTCGCTCGTCGACGTACCCGGACCAGCGACCTGCCCGCCAGTCGCGAGGTGGAAGCCGTACGCCTTGCCGCCCCCGCCTCCGAACATGTCGGACAAGCCCCCCGCCAATCCGCCGAGCAACGACGACGAACTAAATCCGTCCGTACTGGCCGCGCCCAACCCAAGCGTCGAGCCGAGCGCGCTAAACACCGGCGCCATCGCCGCGCGCGCAGCGAACCGCGCCAAATCCGCGATCATGCTGTTGACGAGCCCGCGAAAATCGAGCTTGCCGGTCGACACGAACGAAGTAAGCGCGTCCTCTATGCTGCGGAACGAACTCGAAAACGCCTCCTCCGCACGACCAGCCGCGTTTTCCGCCGACTCCTGATACAGCGCCATCGCGCGCTTCGCCCCGGTTTTCCAGTCGGCCTGCCGAGCCAATTCCGCCGCGTGATACCCGCGCTCCTTTTCTTCTTGCTCGGCTTGCGCCTGATCGATTTTGTAAATCGCCTCAAGGTACTGGGGCGAGTTGAGCGTGCCATCCTTCCGCGCACCCTTCGCCAACTCATCACGGCGCCGGCGAAATTCGTCGCCTACTCGGTCAAGCGACTGATTCAATGCGCGCTCATTGTCACCCTGCGACATTGCATCGAGGTTCCGCTGAGCTTCGCGCGCTCTCTCCTTCGCGTAATCCGCCATTTCGGCATCGATCTGCGCGCTCCGCTCTTTCAGCTTGTTGATCGACTCGTTATAGCGGACCTCCTTTTCCTTCTGAGCATTCAGTTCGTATCCGGCTCGAATCTCCTGCTCTCGTCGCAGTAGGCTTTTGTCACCGTCACTAAGCTTGGCTCGCTTAGCACGCAGATCCGTGATCTTCTGATCGAAGGCAAGCAAATCCTTCTCGGACTGCGTGAGCTTGTCCGTCGCAACTGCCTCAACGTTCAGTTGAGCCGTGCGCTGCCGGATATTTTCGAGAAGCCGATCGGCTTCTGTGGTTGAACCGCTTCCCGCTCGATGCCCCGATGACTTCTTCAACCCCGGAGCGTTGACGCCGATGCGGGCGACCTGCGCGGCTGATTCTGCTACCGTTTCGTCGTAAGCCTTCTTGCCGCTTGCGGTTGCTTCAGCTCGGGCCACCATTGCCGCAAGCTCAGGATCGCCAGACTTCTCGTCAAATCCGTATTTTGCGAATTTTCCAAAGTTCTTTGTGTTAATCGCATTCTGGAAGCTCGCTAACGCACCCGCTACGACCATCTGCTGATTCATCAACGCGAGCTCGCGCGTCAAATTATCGATGTTCGTTCGAGCACCGGACTCGGCCTTCGAGTCCTTGTCCTGAATCGCTTTTTCGAGCGATTTGTAAGCATCTGCTCGGCCAACAATCAGACCAGCTTGTCGGGCTTCGGCCGCATTCGCACTTTTTCCTTTTGCTTCGTACTCGGCGCGTTGTTGAGCGGTCATACCAATTACAGCAGAAGCCTCGTTCAACTTCTGGATGTACTTATCCCATCCCTCCTGTGCCATACCTCCGGCAAAGAAGTTGTTCGCCTCGGTCAGCAGCCTGACGCCTTCGTTCGCATCCCGGCTATTAGCCCCCATTGCGGCGTAAGCTTGCGCAGCCTTGTCGGCCGAAGCGCCAGCCGTATCGATAGCTGTCGCAGTTTGGATGAGCGAGGATCGAAGCTCATCGCCCCCATGCGTCGCGTCAACGAAATTGCCGATCAGCGCTTGAATCTCGCGCGACTTCTCTTCGACACCGAGATTCGTCGATTGAACGCGATCCAGACTCTCTTTCAGACGGTCATACGCCTCCTGATACTCCCCGTTGACGATCGGCGGAGCACCGTCGAATCCTGGCGTCGTGATGCTTTGGTAAGCCTGAATCTTCAAGCTTCCGTAAGCATCTGCAACATCATTGGCCGCCGCGCCCTGTGCCTGCTTCGCACGCTGCCGCTCAACCTCCTGCAACATCGGCGTGAGTTGCCGATACTTCTCGATAATCTGGTCAAGCGGCGCCTGCATATCGATCAGACTCGACGTCGCACTGCTAGCGTGATCGCGGAATACCAGCCAGTTCACCGCAGCGCCGAGCGCCACCGTGCCGACCGTCGCGATGATGCCGGGCAGGCCGCCCATGACCGAAAGCAACCCGGAACCGACCGTGCGCATCATCGAGCCCGCGCGTGCGGCTGCGGTTTGCGCCACTGCCGCACGCTCTGTCGCCGCAGCCAAGCCAGCGGTCGCCGCAGTCGCCCCGCGCTCGGCCCGCTCGCGGGCCAGCGTCGCCGCAGCTACCTCGCGCTCGGCGGCTGCGAGCCCCTTCTCGGTTTCAACCAGCGCCGCCGCGTAGCGCGTCTGGTCGACCGTACCCTTGGCCGCCGCAGCCTCCAGCGCTACGCGGCGCTGCTGCGCCAGCGCGAGGGATGCCTCGGCGCGCTCCAGTTCGCGCTGCGCCGCCGCTGTCTCGCGCGCGATAATCGCCGCGTACGGCGTTCCAGCGATCCGCGTGCCGATCTCCTGACTGTTCGAGAGGCTCGACCGCGCCGTCGCCACCTGCGCGACCGCACTCGCCTCGATCGCGCGCGCCTCGGCAAGCTTCGCCTGCGTGTACTGGATCGAACCGGCCGTCAACGCTGACTGCATCGCGAGGCTTTCCCGCATCGCGCGCATCCCTGCCAGTTCAGCTGCCGCAGCAACCTCCGCCGCCTGCGCATTCTGCAGCTTCGCGGCCGCCGCATCGCGATCGCTTTGCGCCCTCGCGATCGTCACAAGCGCCGCCGCGTTTTCCGCCTGTGCTTTGGCAAGCAGTGCCTGCCGCTCAGCATTCCACGCGATAACCGACTTGCCGACCGCCACCGCAGTTGCCGCGAAATAGACCCCGAGCCGGCCGGCAGCGAGCGAAGCGCTGATCGCTACGATCTCGTCGAGGTGATCAGCCACGTAAACCACGCTCTGCGCCAGCTTCGCGCTCGCGCCCGTCGCCTCGTTCGCGTGCCCGACGTAGGCGACAATTTCCGTTTGCAGGCGAGTCATCGCCTGGCCGACAGTCATGTCGACCTTTCCGAACAACGCGTCTGTGCTTGAACCTGCGCTCTTCAGCGCGTCGACGAGGTTCTCAACGGTCAGCTTGCCGTCCTCGGCCAGCGCCTTAAGCTCGGACGCGCCTTTGCCCATGCCTCGTGCGATCGCATCTGCAACCCCAGGGAGTTCCTCTAGAACGCTTTTCAGGTCCTGCCCTCGGAGTTGGCCAGCCGCGAATGCTTGCCCCAACTGCACAATGCCGAGACGTGCCGTGTCTGCAGAAACACCAGAAAGCGCAACAGCCTTACTGATCGTTTCGACCAGCGGCCCGACCTGCTTTATCGACAGACCCAGGTGCGACGTGTTGTTCGCGATACGCTGATACAGCTCGGCCGTAGCGTCGAGCGGCTGGCGCGTCGCCTGTGCGATCCGCAGCACATCGTTTTGCGCGACCGCGAAATCGATCTGATCCCGCGTAACGATCTTGAGCCGGTTGCTCAGGTTCGTCCATTCGTCGGCATACTCGATCAATTGGTGCACACCGAATGCCGCAGCGGCCGCCTCGGCATATCCCCGAATCGAACCGCGCGCAGCCTCGATAGCCCGCACCGTCACCTGCACGCTCGACGCATTCGACGCAAACGCAGCGTCAGCGGCCCGACCTCCATCTCGGACCGCATTGAAATAGCCGCTTGCCGTCGACCCAAGCTGCTGCATGCGTCGATCGTACTGGGTCGTATTTGCAGTAACGCTGACGATCAGTTCGCGCAGACTCGTTGCCATATTAATTTCTCGCCTACTTTGCCATGCTCATGAGGCCCATGAAGAACGGATCGTCCGTAACCTCTTGAGCCGCCCCCGTCTCACTGCCACCCCAGCTCGGCAGCATGTCGGAGACCTTCACCTTTGCGCCCTGCGCCTGGAACACCGCCGATGCAACCATCGCCGCGTGCAGGTCAAAGCGGTCATCGCTGATCGGCGACTCGGCATCCAGTGCCTGCCATAACGCGAACTCGGCCGACGACATCTGCGCACGCAGTTCGGCAAGTGTCCTGCCGAGCCGCAGCGCCAGCGTCAATTCGAGTCGGAGATCGGGGTTTCGGCGGAGGGCTTTTTTCCGTCGTCTTCTGCGTCGGCCTTCAGGTTGCCGAGTTCGATCGCCTTATTGACGATGCGATCATGCGCGGCACCATATGCAGACGCGACCTCCGTGGCTTCGCCGTCCTCGAACTCGCGACGCCAACCGGCTGACGTCTCGACATACAGAACGCGGACAAACAGGCGTGCGGATGCCAGCTTGTGCTCTTCCGCACTGACACGCGCATACTTCGCTCGGGCCGTCGCTTCGTCGTCACCCGGTTCAACGCCGGCCGCGAGGCGCAACGGCTCAAGCCAGAATGCCCGGTCTTCGAGAAGCGGCTCCCGCACCGCCACGGTTTCACCGCCCCATTCCGGCATCGGAACGAATTCATGTCGCCAGCCAGCCAGCGGGTTGAGAATTGCAGCGCGAATCGTGCCGACTTTCGTAGGAGTCTTCGTCATTTCGTTTCCTGTTGTTCGCCTCATCGATTAGCCTGCCGGATGAGCAGGAGGCGGAATCAGCTTCGGCGCGCCACTGACACGCACACTGAACGTCGCCGCGACGAGGCCATCGACACCGGCCGACCACGTGTACTGACGCACCATGCCGACGAACAGGAACTTCGAGCCGTCGACAAACGTCGCCCGGAAAACGCGCTTTTCGCCGGTCGAGCGAGCTGCACGAAGAATGCCCTGCCCCTCGTCGGTCGACGAAAAATTGCCGTCGACCGAGAATTCGCCCGGATCCGGTAACCCCAGTTCGAACTCTTTCTCCTCGCTCGCCAGCGTAGTCGCGTCGATTTCTGAAGATTGACCGCCCTGCCACTGGAACGTCTTGCCCGTCGTATCGAGGTCAACAAAGACGAGCGCTACGTCATCGATATCCGTCGAAATGGTTTTCGAAACTTCGACTTTCGTACCTTGCGCCTTGGTGCGCTTACTTTTCTCGGCCATATGCCCTTCAAATGAAAAAGGCCCGCACTCGGCGGGCCAAACACACATCGAAATCCGTCAAAACTGCACGGAGATTTCGAGACTCACCCGGAAATCCCCGGTTTCGCTCGAAAAGTCGTCAGGAAGTTCATCAACACCACCAACAGAGAACTTCCCGCTCGTCGACGCGCGGTCGATCACCTGGTCGGCGAGTGCATCTGCATCGGTGTAGGTTTTCGCGTACACGTCGATCTGGAAAGCACCAGACTTACCTCCCGTCGCCCCGCCGATTGCCATATCGAGCGCTCCGCTCACGCGAGAAACAACGTAATACGGAGACTTCGATGTGGAAGGTGCGACGGTGACATAGCCCTTCGCCGTACCTATCGCGCCGATCGCATCTCGAATAATCAACGTGCTCAATTCCCGCCCCCAATTACCCTATCGATTGCGCGCACGATCTCGGTTCGAATCGCGCCCTCGGCTTGTGAAAGGGATGCATCGAACGCCGGCCGTATGAATGGTTCCGCCTTCATATGCTGCGTACCAAGTTCCACAAAACGCCAGTAAAACGCGTTGCTCGGCGAGTCGGCGTTTCCCTTCGATCGGACGCGGACACCAGCCGTGGCAACTCCAGGTGCGTCTTTCTGACGAAGAGCTGCCGACACGATGTTTCGGCGCAACTTGCCAGTCTTCTTCGGTGCCCGCCCTCGAGCCTCGTTGCGGATCACGTTTGCGCCTGCCACAGTCGCGCGCCTGAGCGCCTTTGTGGACTGTGCCTTTGCAAGCTTCAAGAAATCGGCCTGCAGGTCTGCCAGACCCAGAATTTGAACGCTAGACATACTTCTCCCCTACCTTCACGGACAAATCGAGGCTGCCTTTTCGACGATTCGGTAACACCGAGACGATGTCGTAAAACTTGCCGTCGTAGAGAATTCGCATTTCGCTATCGATGTCCGTCCGGAACCGGACACGCACACTCGCCACTGCAGAACTGCGCACGGCGCCAGAAACGACCTGTTCTTTGCCGCTGACGAAAAGGACATTCGCCCAAGCGTCGTCGTGCTTCACCCAGTCATCAGGCAACGGTTCGTCGTTCTCGTTTGTCCTGCCGCTCCTACGCTCGATGACAATGCGCTCGGTTAGATCGCTTGAACGCAGCACGCCTATACCCCCGGAATGATTCGATGCGGTCGCAGCAGTGTTCGTGCGTTAAGCGGAAGGTCCATAACCGGTCCGAACGCCGTGTCTTCTCGATTCGCGTAAAGCTCGGCCGTGATCTTCAGGATCGCAGCGCGAATCGCGGCATTGACAACCATCGGGTTTTCGCCAGCGGTTTCGGCAGCAATCGCAGCGGCCATCAACTCTCCTGTTTCGAACACCTGCCGATTCAGGTAATCGATTGCCGACTGTGTCGCCCCATCGAGCAGAACCTGCACGACGTCATCCTCGACGCCTGGGTTAGCACGCACAAAGCCGAGCGCCAGTTTCAGTTCGACGAGCGCCATCGCTTACTTCTTCGGCGCGGCCGGCTTCTTCTCTTCCGAACCTTCCAGCGCACCGAGTGCACGGGCGCCGTCTTCGAGTTCTTCCGGGCACTCGTCACCGACCTCGAACACGGTCGGATAGATTTCGCCGTTCTTCACCCCCTTGAACGGCTTGATGAGAGTCGCCATACGATTCCTCCAGTAGAAAAAAGAAAAGGGGCGCCGATAGACGCCCCTCGAACCCTGATTCCTTCCGATCGACTGCTTACGCGCCTGCCGCGACCTTCATCGCGCGCATCGGCTCCGGATTCAGCAAACCTCCACCAACACGCTTGGTCGTGTAGAACAGCACATACGGCTTTTGCGTGTACGGATCACGCAGCATGCGAACGCCGATGCGATCGATGATCAGATACGTCTGATTGAAGTCACCGAACAGAATCGGCGTCGAATTCGCGGCAACATCCGGCATGTCTGGCACTTCCGTGATGGGGTAGCCCGAGAGCGTCGACGGCTGGCCCGCGACATACGACGGTTGCCACAGGTAGTTGCCTTGACCGTCCTTCAGCTTGCGAACCTTCCCGAGCGTGTTGCGGTTCATCGTGAACCGCGCATTGCCAGCAAATGCGCTCGGTAGATCGTAGATCAGGTCGATAATGCCGTCCGACGCGATGCCGGCAGCGGCACCACTGTTCACCACGCCGATCGAGCCAAACGGATGCTTCTTCGCATTCGCGCCGCCGTCCACGTAAGTCAGAAGACCGAACGGCTTTTTCTCGCCGTCACCCGCAACGAATGCCGGGCCTTCCTGCTTCGAAAACTCGGTGTTCACTTCGCCCGAGAGCCACGCTTCGAGATCGATTTCGCTGTCGTCGAGCAGTTGCTGTGTCGCAGCCGGGTTCGCATAGATTTCGCCGTGACCGAACGTAAGCGACGCGAACTTGCCGGTGTTCGTTTGCGGGCGATTGTCCGTCTCGCCAACCCAGCCGCTCGCCGTGCCGCCCAAGTTGAAAAGCTTCGAAAAGCCGGCCTTCGAAACCGACTGCACCTGGCACAGCTGGCGCATCGGCGAGATCTGCACGAGTTTGTTCGTGATCGTCCGATCCCATTCGATCGGCGTCAGGTAGCCGCCCTGCTCGTCAGCCCCTTTGTTCAGCGCCGCATTGACGTCGCCACGCTTGACGTGCGCATTGAACGCATCGGTGTATTCAGCATCGCGCAGCTTGGCGCCACCGGTACCGCCCATTTCGAGCGCTGCCATCTTGACGCTGTGTTCGTCGAGCGCCTTCTGGAACGCATCCAGATCCACACCGATCTTCTCGACCTTTGCGGTGATGTCGGATGCCGGCAGACCGGCCTTCACCGCATCGAGCTGTTTCGTATGCTCGGCCTTGAACAGCTCGAAGGCACGATTGACACCCTCGACAAGGGCTTTGACTTCCCCACCTGCATCTGCGCGTACCGCGACGATACCGCGGGGAACCGCTCCAGCCGTGCCTGCCATGGTTGCCGCAAGCGCGGCGATCAGGAATTGTTTCTTGCTCATGGATTTATCCTTGAAGAGCGTTGATGAGGTTCTGCAGCGAGGCTGCAACGTCTTCGCCAGCGCCCGGCTTGGCGTTCTCGACGGCAGCGCCCGGCGTGCCGTCAAATAGGGCTTTGAGAGCGTCGCGACGTGCGCCGCGTGAGTAGCCGGCCCGCGCCATCGACGCTTCGATGAGCGCGAGAGCTTTGCGTCCGCTCGCGTTCGTTTCTTTGGCGACCTTGGCACCGTCGAGCAGACCGGTCGCGAATCCGTCGGCGACGGCCTGCTCGGCGCCGATCCACGTTTCCTTGTCCATCAACGCCGCGGCCTCGGCCGGAGTGATGCCCGCGCGCTGCGAATAGACCTTCGCCATCGCGGCGTCGAAAGGGGCCAGCACCTCGGCCGCTGCCGCGATGTCATGTCGGTTACCGATCGCGACCGTCCACGCGTTGTGGATCATCAGAAACGCACCGTCACCCATGAGAATCTCGTCGCCCGCCATCGCAATCACTGACGCGGCCGACGCGGCCAGGCCCATCACATTTACCGTGACCTTCGCCTTGTGCTCGCGCAGCAGGTTGTAGATCGCGACGCCTTCGAAAAAATCACCGCCCGGTGAGTTCACATTGACCGTAAGGTCGCGCGCTCCAATGTTGCGCAGCGCTGCGCTGATCCGCTTCGCCGTGATGCCCGTGCCCTCCCAGTTGTCCCCGATCGAGTCGTAGATCGAGATCGACGCGGAGTCGTCGCCAGCCGCGGCATGCACACCTGGCTCCCATCGCTCCAACGCGTCCGGGCGCACGTCGTATTGCGCCGTATTGAGCCGATGATCGGCCCGAATTTCAGGCAGTTTGAGGAGGCTCATCGCCGTTTCCCTTCGGTTTCTGTGTCATCGGATTCCGGAGCTGATCGGCAACCGGATCGTCGACGCGAGGCAAATCAAGCGTCTCGCGGACTTCGTTTTGCTTCATCCAAGGCGATTGGCCACCGGCTCCGAGCGCCTTCGAGAAGAAGGCGGCCTGGTCGTTCAATGTTCCTCGCAACAATGCTCCCTCGTTGAATTTGAATTGCCGCTGCCCCAACTGCTTTTCCGGCAAGAACGACCGAGCCGCCGCCTGTTCCCACGACACGAACCAGTGCGAAAGCCCGTATTGGATGAAAAAGATCGCAAGCTGCTCGATCCCGCTGCCCCAACTGGTGTCGTCCATCATCAGCAGCGGGCGCGGCACGCCGTACATGCGCGCGACTTCTTCGATCTGGTGATTGCGGTTCTCGATCTGTTGCGACGCCACTGCTGTATTCGAAAACTGCTTCGCGGTAGCGCCTTCCTCCAGAAGCATCCAACTCCCAGCGTTCTCCGAACCGCTGTGGTTCACTCGCATCGACGTTTTCATGCGTCCGTATGCGTTGTCGGACAGTTCCTTCGGAACCTCGATCGCTCCGCCCGCCATGACACCGGTTGTAAACGTGCGCGATGCAGCTCGTTCCGCCTGCTCAGCCAATTGCAGCGCATCGCGCGACAGCTTCACCCGCGAAATACCGTTGATCCCATCGAGAGACAGGTCACGCAGGTGGAAAACCTCATGTGCAGGCAACTCGACCGCATTACCGCCCGGAGCGGTGTAGTCGTAGACGATCTGCCACGAAGACGTTAGCCGCGGCTTCGCCGATCCGCGATCCATCGGGATCATGCGAATCGGCCGACTTCCGGACCAGATCACGCGCGCCATCGACTGACCATCGAGCAGCGCACGCAGCTGCATCAGGCTCTTGAACTCCATCGGCGTTTGCCAATCGTTCGGCTTGTATTTCAGCAGGCGATGTGCCGGATCATCCGCCTGCACCTGCTTGCTTTCGTCGCTGCTGATCAGATTCATCGGCAACATGCCAATCGTTCCCGAGATCAGCGAGACACAGCGCAAAACCGCCATGTTTCGCAGTGCGCGAGACTCTCGTCCTGCGCCACCATCCAGTTCACCGCGCCTGATGTACTCCTTCAGTCGCGGATCATCGAGCCCATCGAACGACTCGCCTGGCAGAGATGTCGCCTGAGCTGCCGCCTGATACGACGGCTCGACGTGTAGACGAGCGTCGGCCTCCGGCGGGCTACCGCGCCGGATGAAATCGAACCAACCCATTCACACCTCAGAGAAAACGAATGCCGCGCGACTCGTAGACCGATTGGCCCTGCGCGGGCGGATTGAGTGCCATGAGCGACACCGCGTTGAACAACGCCATGAGCGGGTCAATCTTGGCCGTCCCGCTCACCTGTTTCGTGATGTTCACGGCATTACCGACCGGCACGACGCGGGCATTTCCAACGGCCCACGTCAACAACGGCTGGCCCCCGTGATACAACGCCCCATCCGGGGCTTCATCGCCTTCGATGCGTTGCCCTGACGCCGCCGCGATACGCCGCTCCGTCGTCTTGATGGCTCCGGAGAGCTTCCATCCCTGCGAAATGCCAATCACCTTGTCTTCCGGCACCTTCGCAGCCGCGAGCGCGTCGAGAACGGCTCCGATGCCGGCCGGATCGACGCCTGCCTTGTACAGAAGCCCAGCGCGCTCGATGCGCGCCACATGCTCGGCCACCTGCACAACATCCTCGCCGATCCGAGAGACGATCGTCAGATCGCCTGCCTTCTCGAAATCGTGAAGCGCCGGAGCAATTTCTGTCCGTCGATCGAGAACTGACGGGTGGGCCCAGGCGTGCGCCCACGCCAGCCAGTTCCGCGCACCACGCATGCGCCCGACAGCGCCAAGCCCCAGCAAGTCATCAAGACCACCACCATCGATACCGGCGGCGATCACCTCGCATTGTTCGATCAGGTCGAGGAGCGTCACACGCTCCGGAAGCCCAGCGCTTATCCAGAAATCGGCGCCAGCCCAACGGTCGGACCGGAGATTCATGCCGATCTCGATGTTCAGGTGCTTCGCGATGAACTGCTGGAACGATCCGTCCGTCTTCGTCCGGTTCTTCGTCAGCTGATCCGCCAGCCATTCCGCACTGACCGATCGCCCGAGATTCGGGTTCGTGATGTAGTAGTTGGCCGGATCGAGATAGGCTTTGGACTTGACCATCTCCGCCGGGAACTCGTACAGCACGCCAAGCGACTTCCGGTCGACGATCTGGCCGTCGCGAACGTCGCGGTAATACTGCAGCTTTTCCTTGAACACCCCGGCGGGCGGCTCATCGCTTTGCGTTGTCAGGATGATGACCCACCCCTCGTTACGCGACACCTGGCCACCAGTGGCCTCCATGAACATCGCTTCAGCGTTCGCCCTCTTACCGAAGACCCAGTGCTCGTCGATAAGAATCTTGCCCGACTTCTTGCCCGATACTGTGTCAGTATCGGCCGCGACTACCTTCAATGACGCTCGGCTCACACGGTGCGTAATCGTACGGATGTGGTCCTGGATGTGGAACAGCTCGGACAGCTCTTCGTCGGCCCGTATCATCCCAGCCGCCGGTTTGAAACTGTTGTCGGCCACCTCCTTCGTCGGTGCCAGAATCAGATGCTCTTCTTCCTCGCGCCAGCACAGAATCACTGCCGTAAGCATGATCGCCGCAGCAATTGTCGATTTCGTATTCTTCTTGCTGATCAGCAGAAAGAACTCGCGGATCAGCTGATTTCCAGTTTCGGCGTCGTACGCACCGAAGATCGCCGCAACGAAATCGAAAACCCACTGCTCGCTGCATTCGCCGAAGGTCGGCTTACCGGGCAGGTCGGTGACTCGCAACTCCTTGAAGATCGCGACCGCCTGCTCAGCTTGGTCCGGGAAAATCGGCGGCGGAATGATTGACTTGCGCTCAATCAGCCGTCTTTCCCAGTCAGGGCACGCTGTTGTCCATTCCATCAGTCGACCTTCTTGCCACCGTTAGCGACCAGCCGTGGCGGCGCCGCAGGCGCGAACCGACTCGCAGCCTTCTTCGCCGCCTCGGCGCTCTGTTCTTTCTTGCCCCCCTCGCCAAGCTTCTTATGCACGAACGGCATCAGCGCCTTCGCCGCATCGATGCGCAGCTTCGGCTCCGTTCGCGAATCGTTCATGGCAGCGAGAAGAAACGCCTTCGGATCCGTGAAGCTCGTCATCGCTTCCAGGTCGAACCCGGCCGGTTTCTGAGGCGGCGGAGACTGCTGAGCCCGGCCGGCGACCTTGGATTCCTTCTGCACCCGGTTCGCGGCCAGATAAAGGGCCACATCCTTGTCTTTAACAAGGCGCGATCCTGCCGACGACGCCGTTGCGGGGCTGTAGCCTGCCGCGATAGCCGCGTCCTTATTGGACTTGCCGGCCAAAACGGCATCAGCGAAAGCCCGCCTTTTGCCTGTTAAAGCCATTAACAAAATCCTGAAAAGGGGAAATTTTCTGCGCGTGAGGGAACGTGCGGTCTAGGCCGGGCGGACCCTCAGACTTTTGATACCCCCGGCCCACCTCACCGGCCACCGCATCGCTCCTCGCGCTGCTTCGCGCTGTCGTGGTGCGGCTTGCACAGCGTCTGTATGTTGGTCGGATCCAACTGCAACCGTCTGTCACCACGGTGCGCCGTGATGTGATCTCCGATCGTCCCGAGCGGCTCGGCAATCCCTCGGGCCGCACAGGCGAGCACTACATCCGCAGGCAACCAACCAGTCATTCCAATCTCGCGCATGCAGTACACACAATGCGGATGCTTCGCGAGGTGGTCAGCTCGTAGCTTTTGCCACGCATAGCCGTAGCCGCGCGCTGTGCTGCTCGTCTTGCCGGCTCGCCATGAGCCCGGCGTCGCCGTCGCAACACGCGAGCCGACCACCTGTCGCACACGCGGCTTCAGCGTCTCAAGCCTTCTGGCCATGGTCCCTCGCAATACTGCAAATATTGTTTGCTAACTTGTTAGCACTTTGCTAACATACGTTTATGCACTCAATCGAATTCACCAAACAAGCCGCCCAAGCCCTCAAGGCAATGCCGCGCAACATTTCGGCGACGATTCGGGCAAAGATCGATGCACTGGCTGCCGATCCCTACGCACCGAATCCGAACGCGAAAAAGCTGGCAGGCCAACCCGGCTACCGGCTCCGAGTTGGAGATTGGCGTGTGTTGTATGAAATCGAAGATGGCCGCGTTGTGATCGTTGTGCTGGCCGTCAAACCCCGTGGAGGTGCCTACAAATGACCGAAGTTCAATTTATCGAGCAGGACGGCCACCGAGCCTTTGCGGTGGTCCCCATCGAACTGTGGGACCGCGTGAAGGGCCTGCTTGAAGATCTCGAAGATGAAGCGCTGTTCGCGCACGCCAAGGCAAACGACGACGGCCGCCGTATCCCGGCTGCCGTACTCGATGCCGAACTGGCGGGCGATCATCCCGTTCGCGCCTGGCGCAATCACCTGCGTATGACGCAAGACGCGCTCGCCGCTGCCGCAGGAATCAGCAAACCATATCTTAGCCAGATCGAAACCCGTCAACGTGTCGGCACTGCTGACGTGTTGTCTAAGATCGCCAATGCCCTCGCTGTGCCTGTTGACGACCTGATCGAGCCGCCACCCGCACTGCCGTAACGCGGTGTCGCTCGTCTCGTCTGTCTGCGTAATGAAGTCGCATGAGTGCAACAACCGCCACGACTGCACGCACCCAGCGCGGGCGACGGCGAAACACCAAAACAGCCATATCAACTCCGGGCGCGCAAACGAAAAAGCCCGCGCGGCAAACCGAGCGGGCTCTATTTGGGCGCACCTCGCGCCCGACGTCGTCAAGATACCAAAGCTTCGATCAGTTTACAAGCCCTAGCGCACCAGCAATTTAGTTGCCGGCCGGTGGACTATCATCGCTCGCCGCAGGTGACGCCGCCGGCTTTTCCCGCTCTGCCAACGTGGTAAGGCGAAAGATTGCCATTGCAGTCGCCAAAGCAGTCGTGATTGCGTACATGAACAACAGATATCCGAAGAAATACCCGACTGGCGCAACGTAGTCGTGAACAAACTCCACACTTCCAACGACAGAATAGATAAACGCGCCAATTCCTTCCTTCTCGTCGAGAGGGAAATCGAGTCCGTTTGCTACGAATGCGACAATCAACGCCAAAAGTTGCACGACGATGAAGTGAGCGAACGAGGCACTGATCTCCACATACGGGCTCGGCCCATCTTCGTCACGCTCCATGATGATGTCACGGAAGCGGTCGTCCCCGAAGCCCAACACGATCGAGTATGCACCTATTGCGAAACCTACCAGGGTAGGAAGGACCGCGATAGTCACTGACCACCACGGTTGTTTAACCCATGCGTGGGCGAGCACTGCCGTAAGCACAATTGCACCATGGAAGTATGGCGAAAAAAACACCGCTTTCCACCCACCATAAGCGCTCCAGTATCGTCCAAAGATCTCGAAGACGCCGCCGTACGACTCTTTCAGCTCACCTAGCATTAAATTAACCCCTATTGGTACCTCTCCGTCCTAGCAGGCGGGCAAGGTACTTCTCAGCAGCGCCCAACAAGGCTGTCTCTACAGTTTCGACGTCAGGATCGTACACCGAGGGGGCGCGCATCGGATGCTCCTTCGTCGAGAACGTCTGCACTTTTCCACTTTCCGTCGCTCCACGACCTTCCACATATCCATTGATCGCGGCCACTTCAGACAACAACCTGGTCTCCTCGTCCGGCTCAAGTGACTCACCTTTCTCAGCCACGAGGACAGTGACCACTTTTTTCGCGTTCTGGTTCTTCAGACGCTCTTTAATTTTCTTTTCGAGCTTGTTGAGATCGTCCGGATTTGGCGGTGAAATCTCGATATGGAGGCGACGCAGATCCGGAAGTGAGAGAATCTTTTTCAGAGCATCCTCGTCGGGTACAACCGTAATCTTTATTTTTCCGTACTTCTCTGCCAATCGCGGTTGGTTCAGTAGCTCTCGAAAGTATCGCGCCGCATCGACCGGCCCCAAGTGCTCATCACTCTCTTGACTTAGGAAAAAAAGCGTGTGCGTCGGCGAGTGGAGGAGAAATGGGAACGCTTCAAGTCCGGGCTTCAGGTGCTCTGGAACGTTCAACTCCTGCAAATCCTCTTCTTCCGCCGGGGCCTGCTCGTTCACGTTGAGCCACTTGCCAGTGAGTTTCAAGTTGTAAAACTTGAAGATCTCGCCATAGTAGAAATCACTGCCAATACGCCGCCCAAAAGTGCCGAGTATCCCCGCGAATTGACCGCGAATTTTCACAACGCGCTTCGATCGGTATGCGGCACGCAACATATCTACGTACCGGCCTTCATTGTGTGGATCAGGCATCACAATGTTCAGTGCGCCAACGATTACAGTTCTCACGCTTTCCCCGTATTGATTCTATTGTGGTCAATGATCGCCCCATCGGGCCGACTAGGTTGTTGGCTGCAATTTAGCTCCGAGCCTTACCCGCAGACAAGTTCGTGAACATGTCTTTGAACTCACTCGCTTGCAAAACGCCCCATTGGCCAGTGTCATCTTTGATATCGATCGCCGCAACCGCGTTGCTCGTCAGCTCACGACGCAGTTGACCGACAACGTAGACTTCGTCTTGTGTCCACAGACGGATGGTAGGTTGCTTGATGCTGTAGTGATCATTGAGCGCCCGAAATTGATCGCCGGTAAAAACGTCTTCCAAGTCCATGTACCCCTCCAGAATTAGTTGGACCGGAAAGAATAACCTCGCCAAGCGAACTCCTCAATCAGGAGATTCCGAATAATTTCTCGACCGGCAACAGCCAATCGCATCTATTGTTTCATTTTTTCAAACAAAAAAGATGATCTATACATAAATGTCATCGCGAGCCATCAGCCCGCGACGCAGAAATACGGGCAGCAGAGTGCGCTTCGCATCTTGATAGACGCAATGAATCTGACTAAATGCAATACGGGGATTCCTCCATACCGACGCGTGACACTCCCTGTTGAGGCTATTAACCTGCTTTCCCTTGAAATGGCTCTGGATTGCTGCTCGGTGTTCGAACGCAAGCTCGTCTATACAGATTTCAATCTGTTCGGCTCGCCGCTTCACCACCTTCCGCTCTGCTGTTTCCGAGCGCTCGTCAGCCGTGATCGTCCGTTCGTCTTCGGAGAAGCCACGGCACGACGGATCGACGCGCCCATAGCCAAGGCTCGGCGCATACCCAGCTTGCCATGCGTACCATTCTCCGAGCAGTTCCTCGATCTGGTTGCTTTCATCGATCGTCATGTTCATCCTGTTTTTCGATTTTCTTGAGAGGCGGGGGTTTCGTCGTTACATGACGACCGTGAAATTGATGCCGTGGTGCGTGAGCCAATCACCTATCGCGTAGCGCATCGTTCGATTGCGAGGCCACGGAAACGAGATCTGCGTACCGTGCTCCGTCTCGTCGATCTCCCCTGAGAACGGGCATTCGTCGAACGCGATGAGGTCTGCGCCGGTCACCCCGTCAAAATGGCGGATCGCCGAGACGAGCAACCGCTCGGGCACGTCGCTGTACAAGATGCATGCGGCGGCGCTCATACTTCGTCGCTCAGATCCAATACGTGCGCACCACCGGCAAGGAACTGCCCAAGCACGCGCGACTTCTGGTTGTCGACCCAATAGACCTTCGTGCGGAACACCCCCGGAGCGACCCAACGCGGATCACTCTTCGCGATCTGTGCCCGATACATTTCCGGAATGAACACGTCCGCCTCGACTGCTGCCACCAGTTGCCTCTTCACGGTCGGAATGCGCGCCAGTCGAAACACCGTCGCGTCGATCTTCCGCGTGATCTCCGTGACGATCATCGCCCCCATGCCGCGCTTGCGCGGTGTGCTACTCATCCCCGCCGGGATATGAACCCACATCCTCACTGGCAATTTGCCTCTCCCATCTTTCGGGCGCGCGCTGGCTCCCATTCCTCGTATGCCCGATCCCACACATCGAACTTGACCTGCTTCGGCGTGCCGACACGGTTCTGATCGATCCATGCGTGACACCACATGCAGCCCGGAACCGTAAATTCGTTTTTTGCCTTCAAGTTCCCGGCCTTGCCGTGACGGGCTTGATTCGAGTGACACGGCACCACGGTTTCATCGATTGGATTCAACCGACAAAGGCCAGGGACGCGCAGGTAACATGGCTCGCCTCGGCAAGCCTCCAGATACTTCGAGCCCTCGGCGACTGTCGGCCGCTTCGGGCCTCGTTTCATCGCGGTCTTTCGCGACGCTTGCTCGGGAAGCGGTGAGTTTTTCCTCGACCATGAACCACGCGCCATCGGCTTCTTTCGCGGTGCGAACCCTGACCGCTTCATACCGAAACCCGGCCAACCTCGACCATTGCGCGAATTGCCTTTTCAGCCCACACAGCCGATTCAGCCAGTCGCCGCTCTTTCTCGATCTGAGCTGCGATCCGCTCTTGAATCTGCCGCGAACGCTTCGAGACGGTGCCTTCGCCGCTCACATCGAACGGCTTCCCGGTGTATTCGAGCGGCAGAGCCGTGTGAAACAGGCCGGGCGGAACGCCCTCCACCTCGATACGGGAGAGGTAGCCATCCGAAATCAGTTTCCGGACAGTCGCACGCATACCGCCTCCTTGGTTGAGACCCAAGACCCGCGCGACTTGAGCCGCATGGATTCCCGAGTTCGCTTTCACGCATTCGATAATTTTTTTCGAAACCGGACCAACCTTCCCCGCCTTTCCGTCCGCCATCACACCTCCTTGATCGTGACCCCGCACACAGCCAGCATGGTTTTCCGCTTCTGGATGTACGTTGCGTTTTTCCGAGTGATCGGCGACTTCACGTCCTCGACCACCTGTTTTCCCGTCTCGCAGTCGATGTAGACGAAATCCGCCACATATTTCGACGCGCGCTCCCATGTCCCGTCGTCGCGCTGCATGCGCTCGGTCAGTACGAACGGCACCTGAAGCCGCAAATCCCGGATCAGGCCGGCCGCCTGCATTCGAACGAGATCGAAATACCGCCCGCGCTCTTTCTCGCTGTCGAATCGGATGCCTTCGTGCTCGCACTTCGTGTTTCGGTACTTCGGCGGCCGTTTCGGCTTTTGCATCGACAGCGGAACCGGCGCGCCCGGATCAAAACCGCTCGCGATGTCGTCAAACTCCGACGGCGGCTGCACGCCGGTTTGTTGCGCGATCTGCCGAGCCGCCGAACTGCGCCCCACGGCCCAGCTATCTCGAATGCGCGCCGTTCCAACGGTCGTTGCATCTGCGTCGATGCGCATCGGCCACGATGTTCGTTTCGTCATGCCCCCACCTGCTGCGCACCCTGATCGCGCGGAATATCGTTGAAATACGCGTACAGGGCTTCGTAGCGCTCTTCGCTTTCGCGGCTGACCGTGCTCAGCATGTCTTCCATCCATTCGCCCGGGCCGGCCGCCTTGAACACCTTCGCCTTGTACTGTTCGAAGACCTGGTTCGGCTTCTCTTCGATGCCGAGCTGCTTACCAAGCTTGCGAATGCCAGGCGCCGTCTTCCACCAGTCCGGAGTGATCGTGGCATCGGAGCCCGACGACGTAGCGACCACGTCGCCTTTCAGCGGAAAGAGGCCAGTCCAACCGCGAAGCACGGCCTCCTCGATGCATGCCTTCGGGTCTTGCCCTAGCGAGCGCAGCTTCGTCAGCTTCCGGATCGACACGGTTGCCGCCGGGCGAGTCCACGGCGCGTCCTTGTGCTTCGCCTCGCGGTGCTCACACCACATGTCCCAATCCTCGAACGTGAGCCAGTCGGGCAATTCGATCGAAAGCAGCTCGGCATGCAACGCAGCTTTTGGCGCACGCCGTGCGCCTTGGTGGTTCTCTGATGGTTCCTGTGGTGGTTCATGGTGAATCGGGTGCAACCCATTGCACCCTTTTGCGAAACCCATTGCACCCTTTCCGTCGTCCGTTGCACCCTTTTTGCTGCTCGTTGCACCCTTTCCGATGGGTGCATCCGTTGCACCCTTTGAGCCAGCGGAAATGGGTGCAATCTCTGCACCGTTTATCCAGTCAGGATTGATGCGGTATTCGCAGGCACGACCACGGCCACCGCTCGCGTTCGCAACGAGAATGAGCCAGCCGCGCTCGACCATGTTCTTGATCTGGTACTGCACTGCGCGCGCCGACCGGCGCGTCTTCTCGGCCATGGTCTCGATGCTCGGGAAAATGTGCTCCCCGTTGTCGTCGCAGTAGTCAGCCAGCTTCAGAGCGAGCAATAGTTCATGGTCCTCGCCCGGATAGCGGTCCCACACCATCGTTTGGACCTTGATGCTCATGCAGCCTCGTCGATCGACAGCTGACGCGGATCGGCCTCTTCCGCGCCCGGCTCACCATCTGCCAGATTGAGAACCCACCGCAGAGCCTCTGCACGCTCGCCAGTGGCGTTCGTCAATTCGGCCGCGATCTGCTTGCGGGTACGCATTCGCGGGGTCGAGTCGCCAGTCAGCGCAGCTTTCTGTGCGCGGGAGCGATCGTGTCCTTCCTTGCCGTCGGCGGCGGCGATGACCGCCTTTACCTTCTCGCGCTGCTGCTCCGGCGTCAGCTTCGCGAGCTTCAGCGCATTCGACACGGTGATCTGGTCCGCTTCGAGCGCATCACGCACCGCAGCCGTGCAATCGAGCAGCTTCAGCTGCTGGCGGACAGTTGGCACCTCGACGCCGAAGTGGATGGCGACGGTTTCTTCCGTATGTCCGACGTCGAGCATGCGCGCCATCTTCTCGGCACGATTGATCGGCGAGTCCTCATGGCGGATCTCATTCGCGCTGACCATCACGGCAGTGAATGACTTCCCACCGTCGTTGATGACCTTCTGCGGAATGGCCGGAATCGTGATCGGCGGTTCGCCCGCGGCGACCAGTTGTCGGTTCAGCTCGCGAGCGTTGATTACCCGCCCACGTCCATCGATCACCAGGTTCTTGCCGGTTTCCGGATCCTTGTAGAACAGCACCGGCTCGCGCACACCGATCGCACGGTAGTTCAGTACCGTCTTCGGGTTCGGCTCTTGATGCACGCGACGGTCGTACAGCGGGTGCGAAGGGTCGACAACGAGCTCGAGGTCATTCGGGTCCATCGCGAGTGCGGTTACCTTGCTCTTCGCGCCATATGCTTCAACGGAGCTTTTTGCCACGTTTCCTCCAGGAGAGATTCAGGCCGCCAACGCGTCGGGCGGCGGATTGCGATCCGCAAAATCGGGATCGCCAGGTGATCGGGTCGAGCCGTCCGCTCGATGCCAGCAATACAGCGAACCTCGCCGATGCCAGAACCAGTAGCCGGCGCACGTGCATGCCATCAGGCGCGTATTGCGCTTCTGCATCCACGTATCAACTCGAAAATCGCGCCGGCCGCAGACGTTGCATTGCGGCTGCCGTACGTACTCGTCGGGACGCTTCTTCAGCACCCGGCGCGTCTCGCAGTGCCGGCAGCGGCAATGGAAGCGAGCCATTTCAGTGACCGCACGGCACCGAGCCGTCGAGCAATTCGACTGCACCGCACGACAGGCACTTGCGCGGATACGTCGGGTGTTGGTTGGTGTCGCGCACGATGCGTGTCAGCTCGTCGGACAGAGTCGGATGGCGCTGTCGCGCATCGGTCGTTTGGTTGGTCTGTTTCGCTTCCATAAATTTGAAATTTTTAGGATTACTAAACCCAGACAGAAACGCTCTCCGTCGAAAACGCTTTTGGCGGGGCCAGTCGCTTACATCAGAATCGGCCGCCGCACTCCCCGAACCCTTCCCGCGCGCAATGGCAGTTCACACCCACCTTGCTCATCGTCGACAGCCCGTCCAGGTACTCCCGCGAAACGACGCGCAGTTCCAGTGCATTCAGCCCCACGTCGATCTTGTTGATCGGAACACCGAGATTCCCCGAAAGGAAACGGCTCACCTGCGAATCGTCCCAGCCGAGCGCATCCGCCACCGGCCCGCGACTGCGCGGATCGCTCAGCGCTTCCCGGAACGCCCGTTCGATGCTTGGCCTCCGGATGACCTCAATCGTGCTCATAGCAACTCAACTCCTTTCAAAACTGATTGAATGACCTTGAAGGTCGAATTTTCTAAACTTCAAGCATCGAATTTCGATGCAGACAGCAATGGGACGCCGGTGTCACACAACTTCGCCTTGTTGAGCTAGTTCGCCCCACCATGTCTGTATCGCGACGAGCGTGCTGCCCTTGCAGTCCGACTTCCCCCGCAGGATCCGATTTACCGTCGGTTGAGAAATGTTGAGGCGACGAGCAATCGCAACTTCGCTGAGACTCTGTTGAGTCTTAATGGCGCTGAGTAGCGCAGAGGCGGTAGTTGGCATGTCCATGCGGCCATTCTATACGCGAACGACTAATTGTCAATGCGCGATCGAGTGATTTGTTGATATGGCCTATTCATTGACGCATAGTCTCGCCATGAAAAACGTCAGCGACCGATTGAGAGAACTGCTTCTTGCGCACCCCAACTATGGGGAACGCGGGCAGAGCAAGCTTTCACGGGACACTGGGGTTCCGCAGCCCACGATCAGCCGGATCCTCCGCGGCGGGTCGGTTCCAGAGTTGGAGACTTTGGCGGCCCTTGCAATTCCGTTCGGCGTCACCTGCGAATGGCTTCTAACCGAACGTGGCCCGAAGTTTGTTGCCGAGCTATACGCCTCGCAGCCTCATGAGCGTGTGGCCGAGACTACCCGCACTCTTCCGCCAATCGCGCAAAAACTGATTTCGGAAATCAAGCGGGCCAGCGAGGCAGGCGTTTCTGAAGATGCTTTTGCCGCAGTCATGACGTTGCTTAAGTTGATACCGGCGCAGCAGAGCTCCGCTGACGACGGCGATCTTCCTCACCTGCAGCCGTAAAATCTCCGCGCTCACCTAGCCCATCGGTCCTGATGGGCTCAAGCGCTGAGTCGTAGGCAAGTGCACAATTGCCAGCGGCAATTCGCTTTCTATTTTTCGTTAGCGTCAGCCCTGGCTCCCCAAGCAGCGTCACAACCCATTCCGTCCTTGAGTGGGCCGCCTTGATCAACACGATCCGGCCAACTAGGGCCGGATTCCATGCCTCTTTCACCTTTGCCAAATCCCCCGGTCTGCACCGCAGCCCGCTCGTGCTCGTCTCTCGATCCACCCTAGCCCCCGCTTACCTGCTCAAAATACTGTATGCATGTACAGTAGTTTAGCGTCAGAATTGGGGAGCTTTCAACTACGTTCGTAAGCACGGTGGTCCCAACGGTTGGATGGATGGTGCGCAGGTTGAGTGGCCGAATGCACCGTAGATACATCAAAAAAGTAATATCATCCGGCCCGGAAGCCTTGTCACAGCTACGCGTGCGCGATGTCAATAGCAGTGACGAAATTTCCTACGCCATGTACAATGCATTGGCACTGTTGAACAGTGTCGCAACACGCAATCGAACACTTCGCAAGTGCGAACCGGTGATCGAAAGCAAGATGCCAGACATGGGTCGGCATCTTTTATCTGGAGATGGTATGAAGAACCGTCATAAGGGGCTGATGTTGTTCGCCGGCGCCTTGGCAGCGACCTTCAGCATATTCCCCAACACAAACTACCTAAACGCTTTTCCTAAGCGCACCGCTACCTGTCGGATGGATGCCGCTTGGGAACGCACTGGCCGCAGCATGAAAATTGCCGCTGACCGAGTAAAACGCAAGTATGGAATCATCGGCTGATCGGGAAATATTGCCAGCTAACCATGGCAAAGAGGTATCGCACCATGAGGTCACTGACCTTGAGGTGATCGAACCCCAGATCGAAAGAATCGTCGAGCAAAAAATCGAGCTCCGTATGGAGCGATTCAACGGCCCGATGCCACATCCAGATCATCTTGCGCGCTACGATAAACTCGTACCTGGTTGCGCACGGATGATCATGGATGAGTTTCAGGCAAACAGCCGACACGGCCGACAGCTTGAGATCATGGGATTGAGCGGGATGGTCAACAAGGACACCCGCGCACAGTGGATGGCCTTCATTCTTGTTCTGGTTAGTTTCTTTTTGATCTGGCAACTCGCGACTCACGATCATGAACGCGTAGCAATTGCCGTTGCCATATCGTTAGTGGGAAGTATTGTTACGGCGTTTCTCACGACGAAACGCCCTGCGGACGAAAAAAAGAAGGCTGTTGAAGTGAAGGATTCCGACGCCTCCTCGGACGCAGACACTGAAGGAACCTGAGCCCCGCCCCAAGCGGGGCTTTTCATTTCTAGCGTGAACTCACACCACCGCGCTCACTCCGCCTCGCGAACCGCCCCGCGGACCAAGCCGGTTCCGTTGACCTGACAGGCGACCTCAAACTTTAGCTCAGCACCAAAACCATTCTTCGCAGTGAATGTTGAGCGCGCGATCACGCTACCGTCTGGCTGCTCGACCACTCGCGCGCCCCACATAGAAAACTCCACAGTGCTTGGATGGTTGGCCTGTGACTTCGCGTAATCCTGACAAACCGAAATTGCCCGCGCGTCTCGCTCGCGCAGCGCCCTTGCCATCAGGTCGTCTTCCTTTTTCCCACACGCGGCAAGCATAGTCCCAGCGACGATCGTTACCGCGATCCTGCACTTATTCATTGTCTGGCCCCTCGAATACACCCGACTCTCTCCGGCACGGGCTACGCCGGCGCTACCCGAGCAAGCTTTCTGTAGGCGCACCGTAAGGATGCCGCCCCAATTCGTCAATCGGCAACAAACCATTCATTCACGATTAGATTTCTCTTGCCTTAACAATTCATTCGCGTATAGTTAAATCCAACGCAGCACAGATCGCTGCGCCGCCTCTCCGAGGGATCGCTCTCTAAAAATTGGTGTATTTGACCCGGGACCCTGATGGGAGCCACCGGGCGGCTCATGGTGTAGCCGAGAAACGGGGTAGCGCCCGACACCTTTCAGCTTTCAAGAGCGCGCATTCGGCTCGCGGATCCTCCGCATCCACCAACCCAGCGCAGCAGCACCCTGCCGAGTGCGCGCTCTTGAGAGTTTCGACAGCGTTGATCGGACGACATTGAGGATCAGTGTCGCTCGTTGAGCGTTGTTGTACTTTCGGATTCCTAATCACTTTGGAGAGAAGTACATGACCACCATCACCAAGGAACAGATCTATGACGAGCAAATCTCGCCGCTCATGACCCAGATCATCGCCATCTGCAAGGAACACAAGATTCCGATTCTCGCGTCGTTCTTCACGCCTGGCGACGACGATCCCGAGCTCGCGGTTACGACCGCCCTGCTCGGCAACGGCTTCGAAGCACCGAAGAATTTCGGAAACGCATTGCGCGAACTCCGTCCGGAGCTTTTCGGCGGAACTCCGCTGATGCTTCGCGCCGAGCACAGCGACGGCAGCGCAACACTCACCGCGATCCTCTAAAGCACCGGCCAATCACAACAATACCGAGAGACCAATGAACAGCCTACAGACTGTATTTCCGCAAAACAGACGATCGTTTGTATCGATCACTCAGCGCGACTGGTTTCCGATTGCTGCGATCGGTGTGCTCTTGCTGCTGGCAGGTTTCGTCGCGCCGCCTATCGAGTATCTGATGGGGGCATGGTCGTGAAAGCCTTCTTGATATTTGCGTTGCTGAGCGTCGCCGCCCTGATCGCCGTCGTGCTGGTTCTCGCCGCCACCCAGCAGTGGGATGAATCAGCACGCTGCGCGTCGACCTACTGCACGTGATCCGCCCCTGACGGGCACAGTCAGTCACAACCAATCGCACATCACACACGGGGAAGCCCATGAAAGAGCTTGAACAAGTCGTCGCGAATGCATTTTCGAACATCGTCACAGCTGGCGCCATCGAAAAGGCGATCGAAGAGAAGCTGACGAAAACGATCACCTCGATCATCAATGACGAACTTCAGAGTTATTCGGATTTCGGCAAGCAACTGAGCGAGCACGTCAAGAAAGCTGTCCAGGTCGATTTCTCGAATCTCGGCCTACCCGGCTACAACGACCTGATTCTCAAGATCATCCGGCAACGTGTCGACGCGAACCTCAACGAGCAGATCGAGAAGCACGTGACATCGCAACTTGACGAACTGCTCGCCCCGGCGCCGGAAGAAATCACGCTGTCCGAACTCGTCGCCGACTTCATCAAGTTCCAGGCTGACCGGCAGTCGTATTCGTGTTCGTGCGACTTGCCCGACCGCATCACTCTGTTGGTTGAAACCGACGGCTCGTTCACCCATATCGCGCTCGACAAGGAAGACGGCTCCGACCGGTATAAGTGCCCGTGGCGCATCGACACAATGGACGGCCGCGTCTACAGCGTAAAGATCAACGAGATTGACCCGAAGAAAGCGATCTTCATCGGACCTATGTACGGTTTCGAACGCAAGCTGTTCCAGCTCTATGCAGCCGGAACCAAGCTGGTTATCGACGCCGATGTCGACGAGATCGATACGTCGTACCCCGGCCGCGGCTACGACTGACTGACCGCCTTCAGTGTCGTGCTGCTACCGAGGGGCGCTATTTGAGATCCTCCCAACCCAAGCAACCTCTAGTGCACGAACGATCGAAACAAACCTGCTCGCATCCGCTGGAGTTGGGGGATTCGTTGTAGCTCTCGCGGCGCGGTCACGAATAGTTTGAAGTTCGCTTATGAGCTTGATTTCATCTCCGGGAACCACTCGTTCCTCCGCGAGGTACGAAAGCGATGAGTTTCGATTTTCAGGCATATACATAAGCATTCTGTCTCGATTCGACACATTCGAAGACTGAATGAGATCCGCTGCGACGGACATCAACCGCGCCCACGATTCCATTATGACGCCCGCAGGGTTCGCATCGGTTTCGATCGGATCGGCGACGTTCGAACGTTCATCTTCGGTGGATAACAGCCCTGATTCTTTAGCAAGCTGCAATGCGTCATCCAAAGGCTGTTGGAACTTCCATGAAATCCCACCCGGGAGAGTCGCCTCGGTCAGCCGCGAGAGCAATGCTCCGACTGAAGTACGGAACTTCAATGCCAATAGCACGATGGCGATCGGCCAAGCCGCAGCCGATACGATTTTGGCGAGAGACGACACCGATACTTCGAAGATCTTCGAAATAAATGTAAGCGAATCCAACGCACACCCCGAGATTTGTTCTTGTTCGCAAGAATCGTAGCACGACCACCCTACCCCCAAACCTCGCACTTACCGTTGCCTCGGATGCGCGGTTTCTTCTTGCGGGCGGCCTGTTCGGCGCCCTTCTTTTTTACTTCCCGACCTCAACGGCAGACGCTCGACTACCCAGTGCAGCCGAGCACCCGCCATTGAGGCTTGATCTACTGATTTAGAGGATGCGAATGGTACCGACCGTGATTTTCCTGTTCGACCGCACGGGCAACATGGCTCGGCCGTGGGCGGACGCCGGCTATCGCTGCATCTGCTACGACATCCAGCACGTCGGCCGCACGGTGCACGACGGGATCATCTTCCAGCAATGGGATGCGCTGCTCGGCGCCCCGACCATCCCGGCCGACTCAGCTGTCGTGTTCGGCTTCGCGTTTCCGCCCTGCACGGATCTCGCGGTCAGCGGCGCGCGCTGGTTCAAAGAAAAGGGCCTGCGTCGCCTCGCCCAGGCGATCGAGATGGTGGCCGTGGCCGACGAGTTCCTGCATGCGCTCGGCGTGCCGTACGGCATCGAGAACCCCGTGAGCGTGATCTCGTCGCACTGGCGCAAGCCGGATTACACGTTCCATCCATACGAGTTCACGGGCTTCGAGCTGTCCGACAACTACACAAAGAAGACCTGCATTTGGGCCGGCGCCGGATTCGAGATGCCGGCGCCGAATCGCGCTGAAGGGCTCGGCGCACCCGACAACCGCATCCACGCTGCCCCCCCATCCGATGACCGCGGCGACATCCGCTCGGCTACGCCGATGGGCTTCGCACGCGCGGTGTTCGCGGCGAACGCGAAGCAGCTCACCACCTGAGGACCACACCACCATGACGACCACCGAAAATAGCCGCGCTGATGCGCCAACGGACGACCGACGGCAAGCACTCTGCGAAGCGTTGACCGAGTATTTTGTCGCGCTGGATTCTGCCATTGGAATCGATACGCCCGATCGCATTCTGTGCCTGTTCGATTACCACGACTCGCGCAACGTCGATGACCTGATCGACCGTGCGATCGTCCCGGCCCTCGCCGAGCGTTCCCGCTCACCCGCTATGGCGGCGGAAGCGGTGGCAATCTATCAGATCCTTACCGAAGAAGGCGCGTGGCTCGACGTGCCCCAGAAGATTTACGACCGGACCAAGAGCGATCCGACACTGGCCCGTGTCGTCTACGCCGCCCAGCAGCCCGCGCAGGCCGACATCGAGGTAATCGCCCGCACTGTCGATTGTGTGCACGTCGACCTCAACGGCGATCGTGCAGCAGCAATCGAACGCCTCTCTCGATTCGCCGCTGCATTTTCGACTAGGGTGAAGGAATCGCCCGAGCAAGCCGACGCTCGGGAGGGGCTGACGGACGAGCAGCGACGCACCGTCGAATGTGCCGACGCGTGGCTGACCGACAAAGGGCTTCCGACCTACACCAAGCTCCGCGCCCTTGCCGCCCATCCGGGCCTGTCGGAGCCGCATTCCGAGGTGACGGATGCCTGGATCAAGGTCAATGTTCAGTATCCAACCGAGGCTGGGATCGCTCCGGACGACGACGTGATGGCATGGAACAGCGATCCTGGATTCCCGACGATCATAGAGGCGAGCTTCGTAAGCCCCGGTTTTCCCGAGTACACATACTGGAAGAAAAAACCTCATGGGCCAGTCGACGTCGCCCGCGCAGACGACTCAGCTCACGACGGGCGATGAATCTGCTCGTAGATCTCGCGCATACCTTTATGGGTACAGGGGCGCCCTGGAGCCACTCTGTGGATCTCTATGTTGATGTCGCGCGGAGAAAGATTGGGATGGCGCAGCTGATCAAACAACGCGTCGATATGACCAGCATGGAGGAATTTCTGGCTTTTCTCGTTAAACCAGATCCGCTCCTTGCCATCCTTCATCTCGTCAACACGCAGTCGTTTCACCCGCGCGATTTGGAATACGAGGTTGCGGAACTCCGTCTTTGTCATATTGAACCTCCGGCTCATGCGTACCGGGTCAACCACTCTTCCGAAAACTTCTTCGCGTAGGCGACAGCCTCGGCCTCGGTATCGAACTCACCGAGGCTCCGGAACGCAGCTTCTCTGCTGTACCCCAACTTCGTCACTTCGACCTGAGCGGCAAACTTGCCGGCCTCCGTCACGCGCGGCTCGCAGTTCATCTCGTACCCGCGCATCACAAATTTCTTCTGCATTGCATCAACGTACCGTTTGAGACAAGAGGAATCCTAGCATGGACCTATCCAAAGGCAAGCGCGTGAGCGCAAAGGAGGCCGCCGCGGTCCTCGGCGTTCCGTACCAGAACATCAGTCGCATAGATCGAGGATGTGCCGTGATACAGCGCTTTAAACTCGGGCACAAAACGCACGTCTACGATCTCGAATCGCTATACAGGTATCTCACATCATGCCAATCGAAACCGTCACAAAAAATGGCCGCAGGCGCTTCCGGTGGACGTTCGAACGCGTCATCGAAGGCGCGCGTATCCGTAAAACAAAGCTCATCCCTGCGGGACTTTCTGCGCGCGAAGCTGACGAGTTAGGTCGTCAGTGGGACGCCGAGATATATGCAGTCGCGACTGGAGCGCGAAAGCCTACCGTGACGATCGGCGAATGCGTCGAAATCCACGTCACCGACAAAGGGGCTGAATGGAAGGACCTCAAGACGAGGCTTCAAATTCTGACGAAGTACGCACCGGAATACGAAGACCAAGACGCGCTGGATCTCTACAACTGGTCAATCCGTTTTGCGGGCTTCATGCGGTCAAACGTCGACCGTCAAGGAAGCCCGAAGAAGTCGAGCAGCGATGGAACGATCCATAACACGCTCGGCTACTTGCGAGCTGCGATCAAATACGCCCACAAGATCGGGAAACTGGAATATGACCAGACTGCCAAGATGGTCATCCCCAGGCAGAGCGAGGAGCGTCACATCTACAAGGGCCGTCGCGAAATGCTGGAAATTGCCAGGATGTGTACGCACCGTGAAACGAGAGCTGCTATCCGCGTTGCGTTCTATTCGGGAATGCGGATGAGCGAAATCCTCCGGGCCGTCCCCACAAAGGACGGATTTTCCCTTGGTCGAACAAAGAACGGGCGTCCCCGACTAATTCCGATTCACCCACGAATTGCCGTCATCGCCAGACGGATCAAATTCACCGTGCCGACGTGGAAGGTCAAGGACGAGTGGATCAAGGCCCGACGGAAGTCCGGCCATTTGGATGCTCGCTTTCACGACTTGCGGCATAGCGCCGCCTCCGAAATGATCAACGCTGGCATCGACCTCTATACGGTCGCCGGAGTGCTTGGGCATAAAACGACGACGTCTACCAAACGATATGCCCACTTGGTAACTGATAGGCTCGCCGAGGCCGTCAAGAAGATCGGTCGATCCTAAGCCGCAAACACGAATCGGGCAGAAAAACCCACACCCCTCGCGCAAGAGGGCTCCGATTGGAACGCCAGAAATCGCCTGAGACCCTTGTGGCGGAAGGCAGCCGGAGTCGAACCGACCCGGGAGTGTCTGACACCCCCAACCGGGTTTGAAGCCCGGCCGTACCACCGGATACGAATGCCTTCCGTGGAGAAAAAAACCCGAAAACAACCTGCGCCTACGGCTGAATACCCGCCCAACCGCTGTCAGGCCGCAGGAAGTGAAGATCGAGGTGAAAGCGAGTATACCCAACCCGATCGAAGAACTCGAGAATCTGGATCGCGCGCTTGCGGCCGAGCCCCGTCGCGTCGCGGAACGTCGCGGCATCGAGCCCGCCGCCGCTGCGCGACGCCGCGAGATGCGCGACCAGCTCAGCCAGTTCGCGCACGACGTCCGCATGATAGAACAGGTCGCGCACCATCTGCTGCACGTCGCCGCGCCGTGCGAGCTTGCGCAGCAGCGTACGCACTGCATCCTCGGACACCCCCGTGTCGCGAGCCAGGTCGCGCACCCACGGCGGATCGAAACGCCCCGCATGAATCATCGGCAGCAATTGCCGCGCCAGCGCTTCCTCCCGCTGATCGAGGCTCACCGAATGCGACGGCAGGTGCAGCCACGGCCCGCTGCGCGCCACTTCGCCGCCGTCCACCAGCGCGTCGACAAGCGCTCGCCACAGCGCATCGCCGGCGAGCGGCGCAGCCATCCGCCGCAGGCGCGCGGCGTCGAGCCCCTGCTCGTCGGGCACCCGCTCGTGATAAGCGTGCAACGTATCGATCGCCCGCGTCTGCAGCGCACGCCAGTGCGCATGCGAAATCACCGCACCGTCATTCGACGCGGCACCGCGTTGTCCGATCGCCAGCGCGTCGTCGGGCAGCGCCAGCGCGTCCGGCGCGAAACCCGTCAGATGCGTGAGCACGTCGCGCGGGAGACCGAGCGGCGCCTGCGCGAGCAGCGCGTCGAGACGTCCTTCGTCGAGCCATGTCGCAAGCGCGTCGAGCCACGCACGGCGCTCGGGCGTGCGGCGCTTGCGCGCCGGCCCGAACGGATCGAGCACGCGACCGCCGCCGACCGTGCGCGTCGCCTGCGGATTGCGAACGATGAAGCGGTCGCCCGGCAGCGCGAACACCGGTTCGTCGAACACCAGTTGCACGCGCATCCGCTGGCCGGCCGCAAGCGTGTCGCCGTCGAGCAGCGCCGCGTGCGCGACGCGATGCAGCGTGCCGAGATGCACGTGCAGCGGCGTCCAGTGCGACAGCGTCAGCCCCGCGTCCGCGAGCAGCGTCAGTTCGACGTCGAGTCGCGGCGACGTGGCGGCGAGCCGCGCGTCGGCAACGGTATCGCCGCGCTCGACGTCGGCTTTGTCGACCGCTGCCAGATTCAGCGCGCAACGCTGGCCCGCGCGCCCGGACTCGACCGGCCGGTTCTGCGCATGGATGCCGCGCACGCGGGCCGCGCCGCCCGTGCGCACGATCGCGAGCGTGTCGCCCGTCGCAACGCGGCCCGCGAACGCGGTGCCCGTCACGACGGTCCCCTGCCCGGCCAGCGTAAACACGCGGTCGACCGCGAGCCGGAACAGCCCGTCGTCGCGGCGGGCGCGCCACGCGATCGCCGCGTCGGACAGATGACGCTTCAACGCGGCCACACCCGGATCGTCCACGGCCGTGGCCCGCGTTTCGAAAACCGGCACGCCGGCCAGCGCCGAGTCGTGCAGCCAGACGGCGATTTCGTCGCGCACCTCGGCGGCGCGCGCAGCGTCGACGCGATCGCATTTCGTGAGCGCGACGGCGCCGTGCGTGACGCCCAGCAGTTGCAGGATCGCGAGATGCTCGCGCGTTTGCGGCATCACGCCGTCGTCGGCGGCAATCACGAGCAGCGCGAAATCGATCCCGCACGCGCCGGCCGCCATCGTGTGAATCAGCTTCTCGTGGCCGGGCACGTCGATCAGGCCGAGCACGTCGCCGTTGTCGAGCGGCGCATACGCGTAGCCGAGTTCGATCGAGATGCCGCGGGCCTTCTCTTCCTTCAGGCGATCGGTGTCGACGCCCGTCAGCGCGCGTACGAGCGTCGTCTTGCCGTGGTCGATGTGTCCCGCGGTGCCGACGATCATGCGGCGGGCCCCGCGGGCGGCGCGCATTGCGCGACGAACGCCGCTTCGTCGGCGGCTTCGAGGCAGCGCAGGTCGAGCCGCAGCGCATTGTCGGCCACGCGGCCGATCACGGGGCGCGGCCACTCACGCAGCCGCTTCTCGAGCTGCATGAGTGCGCGGCCGCTGCGCTTGCCGTCCGGCGCGCGGACGACGAGCCCGGCGCTCGGCAACTGGTCGACCGGCAGCGCGCCGCTGCCGATCTGGCTGAACATCGGCTCGACCGTCACGTCGAAACCGCTGCCGAGCGCGGCCTGCAGCACCGGGCGCACGCGTTCGGCGGCATCGGCGATCTCGCGCTGCGGGCGTGTCAGCAGGCGCAGCGTCGTGAGCCGGTCGCGCAGGAATTCGGGCGCCCGGTAAAGACCCAGCACGGGCTCGAGCGCCGCGAGCGTCAGCTTGCCGACGCGCAGCGCGCGCTTGAGCGGATGCTTCTTGATCTTCGCGATCAGCGCGCGATCGCCGACGATCAGGCCGGCCTGCGGCCCGCCGAGCAGTTTGTCGCCGCTGAACGTGACAACGTTTGCGCCGGCGGCGACGGTTTCCTGCACGGTCGTCTCGTGCGGCAGGCCCCATTGCGACAGGTCGGCGAGCGTGCCGCTGCCGAGATCGACGGCGACCGGCAGCCCGTGCTCGCGCGCGAGCGGCGCGAGTTCGGCGAGCGTCGCCTCCTTCGTGAAGCCGCTGATCGCGTAGTTGCTGCAGTGCACCTTCATCAGCAGCGCGGTGCGCGGGCCGATCGCATCGGCGTAGTCGCGCAGATGGGTACGGTTGGTCGTCCCGACTTCGCGCAGCCTCGCGCCGGCACGGCTCATGATGTCGGGAATGCGGAAGGCGCCGCCGATCTCGACCAGTTCCCCGCGCGACACGACGACTTCACGCTTCGTCGCGAGCGCCGACAGCGCCAGCAGCACGGCCGCCGCATTGTTGTTGACGACGGTCGCGGCTTCCGCGCCCGTCAGTTCGCACAGCAGATCGTCGATCAGGTCGTCGCGATCGCCGCGGCGGCCCGTGGCGAGATCGAATTCGAGGTTGACGGGCCGCGTGAGCACGTCGACCACCGCGCGCACCGCATCGTCCGGCAACAGCGCGCGGCCGAGATTCGTGTGCAGCACGGTGCCGGTCAGGTTGAAAACGGCGCGCACGGCGCCCGTGCGCTGCGCGGCCAGCGTACGCTCGACCGCCGTCGCGATGCGTGGCTCGTCGAGCGGCCCGGCCGCCGCCGGATCGTGCTGCGCCGCCGTGCGCCAGCGGTCGAGTTCGGCGCGCACCGCGTTCAGCACGCGGGTGCGGCCATAGTCGGCGAGCAACGGTTGCAGCGGCGCCGACGACAGCACACGCTCGACCGACGGCACGCGCGCCAGCACGGCATTCAGTTCATTCACACCGGGTTCGGTCACGTCTGGGGGGCTCCAGTCTGATGCTTCGCTGGGGGCCGGCGTCGGCGCTCGCGCACCGCCCCGGCCCCCGCCGTCAATCCGCTTCCCGCGAAACATCCGGCCACAGCAGCGGGTTCGGCGAACTGCGCTGGTAACCGGCCTCGTTCATCAACAGGTCGAGCGTGAGGCTCGCGAGATCGTCCGCCAGCGGCTCGAACTCGTAATCCTTCTCCTGGTAGCCGATCTTGCGATACGTCTTGCACTCGTCGCACGATTCGGCCTTGATGGCTTCGCTGCCGCCCTCGATCCCGTGATAGGCAATGCCCTTCGTCGAATCGCAGTGCGAGCACTTCGTGCGCACCATGTGCCATTCGGACGTGCACAGCCCGCATTGCAGGAAACGGTAACCCTGGAACGAGCCGCCGACCCGCACGACGCTCGCGACCGGATGCGTGCCGCACACGGGGCACAGCCCCGGCTGGTCGAGATACGGGACGTCGGCCGGGTTCACGCGGCTCGCGAGGTCGGTCCACATGACCTGCAGCGCGGCCATCAGGAACGGCGCGGTGGCCGGGTCGACTTCGGCGAAGCGCAGTGCGAGGATCGCATCGGCCTGCGCGTCGAGTTCGGCGGGCGCCATCAGGCGCAGCCGGTCGAGCAACTTCGCGAGCGGCGGGTTGACGAGCCCGGCGCCTTCGACGCGGTCGAGCAGTTCGTACAGCACGGCACGCCAGCGCGGATCGCGCTCGCCGTCGAGCGCCGGCACGAGCGGCATCGAATGCTGCTGCGCACGCGCGATCGCTTCCTGCGACGGCAGCGGCAGGTCGAGCGTCTGCAGCGTCGCGTGCTGCGCATCGGCGACGGTGGCCATCAGGCGCAGGTAACCGCTGATCGGGTTCAGGTCGGCCAGCTTGCGCAGCCGCGCGGCGCGCGCCGAGAACGCAGTGGCGCGCTCCGGCAGGCGAAAGCGCGGGATGGCCGAATGATCGAGTGCCGAGATCTCGGTCGGTTCGAGGATGCGTTGAGTCACAGATATGTCTTCCAAAAAAACAAGCGCCGACGCATCGGCGCTTTCGGGCGGTTCCGGCGACGGGCGGGCCAGCCCGCCGCGATCGGCGAGCCGCCCCGCTCCGGTGCGTCATTTCACGCTTTCACGGAACCACTTCGGGTGATGCTTGCGAGCCCAGCCCAGCGTGACGGTGCCGCGCACCATCGCGCCGATCGAGCCCTTCACCCACAACGCCGCGTATATGTGCACGATGATGCTCGCGATCAGCACGAAGGCCGCCGCGGCATGCACGACAGCGGCCGCGCGGATCACCCCGATCGGGAAGTAGAACGAGAAGTAGCGCCGCCAGATCACGACTCCCGACAGCAGGAGCATCAGCAGGCACGCCACCAGCGTAAAGAATAGCAGCTTCTGCCCGGCGTTATAGCGGCCGACGGGCGGCAGCTTGTCCTCCTGGTTGGTCAGCACGTCGCCGATCTGCTTCAGCCACTGGCGATCGTCCGCGTCGAGCGCGTTGTGGTGCCAGAAGCGCACGACCAGGATCGCGAACGACACGAACATCACGAGGCCGACGAACGGATGCAGGATCCGCGTCCACTGGCCGCCGCCGAACAGCGCGGTCAGCCAGAACATCGACGGATGGAACAGCGCGAGCCCGGACAGCGCGAGCAACACGAACGTGATCGCGGTGATCCAGTGGTTCGTGCGCTCGTTCGCCGAGTAGCGGACGATCAGGTTGGGGTCGTCGTGCTTCATTTCGCGTCCTCCTTGATGCGTCGCGCCTCGTCGCGCGCGGCCGATTCTTCCTCGTCGCTCACCTCGTTCGGGCCGACCCGGACGTAGTGGAAGAACCCGGCGAGCGCGGTCAGCGCGATGCCGGCGACCGCGAGCGGTTTCGCGATGCCCTTCCACAGCTTCACCATCGGGCTGATCGACGGGTTGTCGGGCAGCCCGTGATACAGCGACGGTTTGTCCGCGTGGTGCAGCACGTACATCACGTGCGTGCCGCCGACGCCCTGCGGGTCGTACAGCCCCGCATGCTCGAAGCCGCGCTCCTTCAGGTCCTCGATCCGCTCGGCCGCGTGCTGCTTCATGTCCTCCTTGGTGCCGAACACGATCGCGCCCGTCGGGCAGGTCTTCACGCAGGCCGGTTCCTGGCCGACCGCGACGCGGTCGGAACAGAGCGTGCACTTGTACGCGCGATGATCCTTCTTCGAGATCCGCGGAACGTTGAACGGGCAGCCGGTCACGCAATAGCCGCAACCGATGCAGTTCTCCTCGTGGAAATCGACGATCCCGTTGTTGTACTGCACGATCGCGCCCGGCGAAGGGCACGCCTTCAGGCAGCCCGGATCCTCGCAGTGCATGCAGCCGTCCTTGCGGATCAGCCATTCGAGGTCGCCCGCCGGGTTCTCGTATTCGGAGAACCGCATCACCGTCCACGAGTGTTCCGACAGGTCGGCCGGGTTGTCGTACACGCCGACGTTGGTGCCGACCTCGTCGCGCAGGTCGTTCCACTCCATGCATGCCGTCTGGCATGCCTTGCAGCCGATGCACTTCGATACGTCGATCAGCTTCGCGACGCTCCCGGTCACCGGTTCGCGCACCGTGGGCGGTGGCGTCGTGGTGGCCGAGACGCGCTTGATATCCAGCGATTGCAATGCCATCTCTATCCCCTTACGCCTTTTCGACCTTCACCAGGAACGACTTGAATTCCGGTGTATAGGAGTTGCCGTCGCCCACGGACGGAGTCAGGGTATTGGCGAGATAGCCGGGCTTCGTCAGACCCTTGAAGCCCCAGTGCAACGGGACACCGACCGTCTGGACCGTCTTGCCGTCGATCGTCAGCGGCTTGATCCGCTTCGTGACGAGCGCGACCGCGATGATGTAGCCGCGCTTGGACGACACCTTCACGTGTTCGCCATGCGCGACGCCGACCTCCTTCGCGAGCTCCTCGCCGATCTCGACGAATTGCTGGGGCTGGATGATCGAATTCAGCCGCGCATGCTTGGTCCAGTAGTGGAAGTGCTCGGTCAGCCGGTACGTCGTCGCGACGTGCGGGAACTCCGATGCCTTGCCGAACGACGCGCGGTCGTCCGGGAACACGCGCGCAGCCGGGTTGTTCAGCGCCTGCGGGTTGTTCGGGTGCAACGGGTTCGCGTCGAGCGGCGTCTCGAACGGCTCGTAGTGCTCGGGGAACGGTCCTTCGTTCATCCCCGCCCGTGCGAAAAAGCGCGCGACGCCTTCCGGGTTCATGATGAACGGCCCCATCCCGTTTTCGGGCGGTTCGTCCGCCTTGAAATCGGGAATGTCGGGCCCCGCCCACGCCTTGCCGTTCCAGCCGATCAGCTTGCGGGTCGGGTCGAACGGCTTGCCGTTCACGTCGCACGATGCGCGGTTGTACAGGATCCGCCGGTTCGCCGGCCACGCCCACGCCCAGTTCAGCGTCTGGCCGATGCCGGTCGGGTCGGCGTTGTCGCGCCGCCCCATCTGGTTGCCGGCCTGCGTCCATGCGCCGCAGAAGATCCAGCAGCCGCTCGCGGTCGTGCCGTCGTCCTTCAGCTGCGCGAAGCCGGCCAGTTGCTCGCCCTTCTTCACGAGCGTCTTGGCCGGATCCTTCGGGTCGGGCAGATCCGCGAGCGCACGGCCGTTGAACTCCATCGCCAGCTCTTCGGGCGTCGGGCTTTCCGGGTTCGCGTACGGCCAGGTCAGGTTCACGATCGGATCCGGGTACTTGCCGCCGTCCGCCTGGTACATCTTGCGCATGCGCAGGAACAGCCCCGACATGATCTCGAGATCGCTCCTCGCCTCGCCCGGCGGCTCCGCGCCCTTCCAGTGCCACTGCAGCACGCGGCTCGAACTCACGAGCGAACCGTTTTCCTCGGCGAAGCACGTGGTCGGCAGACGGAACACCTCGGTCTGGATCTGCGATGCGTCGACGTCGTTGTAGTCGCCGTGATGCTTCCAGAACTCGGACGTCTCGGTCGCGAGCGGATCCATGATCACGAGCCACTTCAGCTTCGCGAGGCCTGCCGCCGTCTTCACCTTCGACGGCGCCGCCGCGAGCGGGTTGAAGCCCTGGCAGATGTAGCCGTTCATCTTGCCGGCATTCATCAGCTCGATCGCCTGCAGCAGGTCGTACTGCTTGTCCAGCTTCGGCAGGTAGTCGTAGCCCCAGTTGTTCTCGGCCGTTGCGGCGTCGCCCCACCACGACTTCATGAAGCTGACGTGGAAGGCCTTGTAGTTCTTCCAGTAGCTCAGCTGGTTCGGCCGCAGCGGCTGCTGCACGCGCTTCGCGATATAGCCGTCGAAATCCTGCTCGGCCTGCATCGGCAGCGTCATGTAGCCCGGCAACAGGTTCGACATCAGCCCGAGGTCGGTCAGCCCCTGGATGTTCGAGTGGCCGCGCAGCGCGTTCATTCCGCCGCCGGCGATGCCGATGTTGCCGAGCAGCAGCTGCACCATCGCGCCGGTGCGGATGATCTGCGCGCCGATCGAGTGGTGCGTCCAGCCGAGCGCGTACAGCACCGTGCCGGCGCGGCCGGGCACGGCCGTCGTCGCGAGCATCTCGCACACCTTCAGGAATTTCTCCTTCGGCGTGCCGCAGACCTGCTGGACCCGCTCCGGCGTATAGCGCGCGTAGTGCTGCTTCAGCAGGTTGTACACGCAACGCGGATGCTGCAGCGTCGGGTCGACCTTCGCGAAACCGTCGTCGCCGCGCTCGTAGTCCCAGCTCGATTTGTCCGGGTACGCGTGCTTCTCCGCGTCGTAGCCGGAATAGATGCCGTCGTTGAACGCGAAATCCTCGCGCACGATGAACGAGAAGTCCGTGTAGTTCTTCACGTACTCATGCTGGATCTTGTCGTTCGTCAGCAGATAGTTGATGACGCCGCCCAGGAAGACGATGTCGGTGCCGGTGCGGATCGGCGCGTAATAGTCGGCCACCGAGGCCGTACGCGTAAAGCGCGGGTCGACGACGATCAGCCGCGCCTTGCGGTGCGCCTTCGCCTCCGTTACCCACTTGAAACCGCACGGATGGGCCTCGGCTGCATTGCCGCCCATCACGAGAATCACGTCCGCGTTCTTGATGTCGACCCAATGGTTCGTCATCGCTCCACGGCCAAACGTCGGGGCAAGACCTGCCACCGTCGGGCCATGTCAGACACGCGCCTGATTGTCGAATGCGAGCATCCCGAGACTGCGGATCGTCTTGTGCGTCAGGTAGCCGACCTCGTTGCTGCCCGCCGACGCGGCCAGCATGCCGGTCGTCAGCCAGCGGTTGACCTTCGCGCCGTCTTCCGCCGTCTCGACGAAGTTCGCGTCGCGGTCGGCCTTCATCAGCTTCGCGATGCGGTCGAGCGCGTCGTTCCACGAGATCGGTTCCCACTTGTCGGAGCCGGGCGCACGATACTCGGGATGCGTCAGGCGGCTCGGGCTGTGGATGAAGTCGATCAGGCTCGCGCCCTTCGGGCACAGCGTGCCGCGATTGACGGGGTGGTCGGGATCGCCCTCGATGTGGATGATGCTCGGCTGCGCGTTCTTCGCGCCGTCTCCGAGGCTGTACATCAGGATGCCGCAACCGACTGAACAATAAGGACAGGTGTTGCGCGTTTCGACTGTGCGCGCCAGCTTGTACTGTCGGACTTCGGCAAGCGCTTCGGACGGAGAAAAGCCCAGCAGGGCAAGACTCGATCCGGCAAGCGACGTGGCCGTCACCTTCAGGAACTGGCGCCGGGACATTTGTAGCATGGCGGTCTCGGCGTTATTGTGGGGGTGAGGAAACTGAAAGGAATTATAGACAGTCTGCGCAACTATGTTCGATTCCTCGCATCAATACGGTAATGTGCGCCTAAAAGCACGCAACATCCGATATCCGTCCGATCCACATTCCCGGCCGGCACGCCGGGCCGCTACCGGTCACGCATGAAACGACAGATCACCACCGAGGCGACCCGCCTCGCCCAGCAGCAGGCCAACTGGGCCCTCACCGCGTTCCGGCGCTTCTCGTCCGACCGCTGCTCCGCGATGGCCGCGGGCATCGCGTTTTTCTCCGCGTTCTCGCTCGCGCCGATGCTCGTGATGGTGATCGCGGTGGCCGGCTGGTTCTACGGCGACGACGCCGCGCGCGGCCAGGTGTTCGAACAGGCGCACCAGTTGATCGGCAACGACGCCGCGGCCAGCATCCAGACGATCGTGCAGAACGCGCACCGCGCCGGCGAGCGCGGCGGCCTCGCGACGCTGATCTCGTTCGGCGCGCTCGCGATCGGCGCATCGGCCACCTTCGCGTCGCTCAGCGCCGCGCTGAGCGTGATCTGGCCTGCCACCGAAAACCGCTGGTCGAGCATGCTCGGGCTCGTGCGCGTCCGGCTGATCTCGTTCGGGCTCGTGCTCGGCGTCGCGTTCCTGCTGATCGTGTCGCTCGTGCTCGACACCGCGATCACGTTCGTCGGCACCTGGCTGCTCGGCAATTCGCCGTATGTCGTCGTCACGAACCTCGTGCAGTTCTTCGTCGGCATCGCGGTGCTGGCCGGCGCATTCGCGTCGTTGATGAAGTTCCTGCCCGACGCGCGCGTCGCGTGGCGCGACGCGGCGATCGGCGGCGTGGTGTCCGCGATCCTGTTCTCCGGCGGCAAGAAACTGTTCGCGCTGTACCTTGCGCATGCGGGCACCGCGAGCGCGTTCGGCGCGGCCGGATCGTTCGCCGTCCTGCTGATGTGGCTGTACTTCTCCGCGGTCGTGCTGCTGCTCGGCGCGGAATTCGCGGCGGCGCGCGGCAACGCGCACCGGAGCGCCGGCGCCGAACCGGCCTTGTCCGCCCAGACCGGGCAAGCCGTCGAGCGCCTGCGCGACGACTGATCCTCTCGCGGTTGACCGGCCTCGCGCACGTCGCCAAGCCCCCCCGCACATCCCCCCGCCCCCTTGCAATCACGCTGCCCGCCGCGCATTCGCGGGCGTTGACGCGTTCTTTGCACGCGGGCGGATGCGCCGCCGCAATCGCAAACGTTTGCAAGCCTCCGATTCCGTGTCCGAACCGCCCGAAACGGCCTGCTTGCCGTACCGTGCTTCGACTATCGAAACAATCGCACCGCAGCAACTGTCAACCATTTCAAAAATAGGAACAGTCGTTGATGTACTTGATATATATGGACTTTTTCGCGCTGTCACCTTTTCGAGACACTTTATTTTTTAAGCTTTCTTGCGTGTATGGCACTGAGCTATTCTCCATTCCGCAACAAATAACGATGAATCACTTGCGTGGAGAAACTCAACGATGAAGAAACTTGCTCTCTCGACCCTCTCGCTCGCCCTGCTGGGCGCCGCCGGTGCTGCTCAGGCTCAGTCGAGCGTGACGCTGTACGGCGTGATCGACACGTCGATCACCTATGTTCACGGTAACGCAGGTCAAGGCAACAATTCGTGGTCGATGGGTAGCGGCAACCTGCAAGGCAGCCGTTTCGGCCTGAAGGGTTCCGAAGACCTCGGCGGCGGCCTGAAGGCAATCTTCCAGTTGGAAAACGGTTTCAACTCGGCATCGGGCGCACTGGGCCAGGGTGGTCGCATGTTCGGCCGCCAGGCATTCGTCGGCCTGCAAAGCAACCAGTACGGTACGGTAACGCTGGGCCGTCAGTATGACCCGCTCGTCGACATGGTTCAGGCAGTCACGGCCGACAACTACTTCGGCAGCGTGTTCGCCACGCCGGGCGACGTCGACAACAACGACAACAGCCTGCGCGTCAGCAACGCAGTGAAGTACACGTCGCCGGTCTGGGCAGGCCTGCAAGTCGAAGCCCTGTACGCATTCGGCGGTGTCGCCGGCGCAACCGGCAGCGGCCAGACGTGGGCCGCGGCAGCAGCCTACAACAACGGCCCGCTCGGCCTGGCAGCTGGCTACTTCCACGCAAACAACTCGTCGCCGCTGAACGCAGCCGGCGTGCGCAGCGGCTGGACCGGCTCGTCGGACGCGATCTTCGACGGCTCGGGCAGCTTCATCAACAACGCATACGAATCGTCGTCGTCGATCGGCATCGCGCAAGTGGCCGGCCAGTACGCGTTCGGCCCGGTGACGTTCGGCCTCGGCTACAGCAACTCGCAATACAAGGCTGACGCGAACTCGGCGTTCGGCACGAACCAGAAGTACAACACGGGTCGTGCGTTCGTCACGTACCAGGCAACGGCACCGCTGCTGCTCGGCCTCGGCTACATCTACACGAAGGGCAGCGGCGATACCGACGCCAAGTACCATCAGGTTTCGGTCGGCGCCGACTACTCGCTGTCGAAGCGCACGGACGTCTACCTGGTCGGCGCATACCAGCACGCCAGCGGCCAGAATGCGGACGGCACCAGCGCATCCGCATCGATCGGCTCGTACGGCATCGCCGGCAAGAGCTCGCAGGAAATCGTCGCGCTCGGCCTGCGCCACAAGTTCTAAAAACGACGTACCCGGCGTGCATGGCGTCTCCGACGCCTTGTCGCCGGCCTGGAAAGCCAGTCATCGGTTTCGGCCGTGGCTGGCTTTTTTTTCGTCCGTCGGCGGCGGGCCGGCGCGACCCGCAGCGGCCGACGAACGCCGCCCGGCTACCCGAGCCCGTCCGCCGTCCGGCAACGGCGCCTGACGGCTGCCATGCGCCGGAAGAACGGTTTCCGGATCGCAGCCCCTCGTCGTTTCTCCACCGGGCGACTACCATCCGCACTGTCGGCGCCACGGATCGGGCGTGGCGACCGCTCGCCCCGGCCTGTCGATTCCGACGGCGCTCGTCCGTCGTATCGAGGCCGGCACACGGTTTGCGCCGTGCGCCCTGACGAACAGGAGATTCGCCATGACGATTCAGAAGATCACGCCCTTCCTCTGGTACGCGGCGGAAGCCGAGGAAGCCGCAACCTTCTATGCAGGCATTTTTCCGGATTCGCGCATCGTACGCGTCACGGCGGTGCCCGGCACCGACGGCACGCGGATGGTCGAGTTCGAGTTGTTCGGACAGCCGTTCTTCGCGATGAGCCACCCGCGCACCGAGACGTTCAACCACGCAATCTCGCTGCTGGTCAGTTGCACCGACCAGGCGGAACTCGACCGCTACTGGCACGCCCTGCTCGACAACGGCGGCACGGCCGACGGCTGCGGCTGGCTGAGAGACCGCTACGGCGTCTCGTGGCAGATCGTTCCCGAGGCGCTGATCCCGATGATGGCCGACCGCGACGCCGTCAAGGCCGCGCGCGTGGCCGCCGCGATGATGCAGATGACCAGGCTCGACGACGCCGCGCTGAAGGCCGCCTATGCCGGTACGGCCGGCTGACGGAACACGTCGCGCCGCGCATGCGCCGGGGCGCCTGAGGGGCGTCCGGTTCGACGGCACGCGCATACGGCCGCCGCGCGAATGATCGTGATCCTCTGGCCACGTTCGCGGCATCCGCCGCTACGTCGGCAGCGCCGATTCGACCGTGCGCCGCGCATAACCCATGAATGCCGCGAGGCATTTCCCCGACGGGATCGCCGCGTCTTCCTCGCCACCGAGATAGATCGCGCTCGAAAGGCAGCCACGTTCGCGGCATCCGTCGCTACGTCGACAGCATCGATTCGACCGTGCGCCGCGCGTCGCCTATGAATGCAGCGAGGCATTTCCCCGACAGGATCGCCGCGTATTCCTCGCCACCGAGATAGATCGCGCTCGAAAGGCGGCCACGTTCGCGGCATCCGCCGCTACGTCGACAGCATCGATTCGACCGTGCGCCGCGCGTCGCCTATGAATGCAGCGAGGCGTTTTCCCGACAGGATCGCCACGCCTTCCTCGCCGCCGAGACAGGCCGCGCGAGCCGCCGCTACAACCGACCGGTACGTTTCCGGCAGACACTCCAGGCGACGTCCTTGGGCGCGATCCTGCCGGTCACGGCGCTGTACCAGGTGCTCGCGAGCGCGAGCACCACGTTGCACGCGTCGCCGCGCCGATCCGGTTCGGCATGCCTCCGCGAAACGGTCGCCAATGGCGCGGCGACAAGATCCCGAGCGGGCGCCGGCTCGAACAGCGCAGTCTCCGGCGGGTCGGTCAGCTCGACACCGTGCTGTCGCACCTTCGTCGACAGGATCGCCGGATCGCGATCGACGATGCCGGCTTCGAGGTCGTGACGCAGCCACTCGCCGAACTGCAGTGCGCGCCGCGCCGGATAACGCCACGGCACGACTTCGTCGTGCGCGACGACGGTCACTTCCAGTGCGCGCGGGCCTTCCGTGCGATGTCGGCACGGCGAGCAGGTCGAGCATCAGCGCACGTCACGTCGGCTCGTCGCGTCAGGCCCCGAACCATGGTCAGCAAGTCGATGTCGCTGCGCGGTTTCCGTCTTCCGTCGAGCGCCGATCCGAACCGGTGGGTCGCCTTCGGCATCGCGCCAAGATGCCGCTCGATCGTGTCGCACGCGGCGACGATCGGCGCGGAGATTTCGTCAGGAAGGGTTTCAGTCGCGACACGCGCGTCTCGCGATGCGCACGCAACAGGCGCAGCGAGCGCGACGGGCCGCTGCGGATCGACCGCGAGCGCGGGTGACGATTGCCGTTCGTCATCGCGTGCGCGCGACACGTCATTCAGCGTGCGTCACGCGTCGAGCCAGGCCTTCCACTGTTTCGCATCTGCACTGTTTCGCATCCGCGCGACTTCACTTCTTCGCTGCCGCGCGATTTGCGCAGCGCAATAAAAATCCCCGCACGCTTGCGCGTACGGGGATCGTCGGACCTCGCAGCGGCTGCCGACGTGCCGTCGGCAACCGTTGCGCAGCATTACGCTGCCGCGTCCTTCAGCTTCTTCAGCGCACGTGCCTTCACGCGCACGCTGGCCGGCTTCGCCGGGAACCAACGCTCTTCGCCCGTGAACGGATCCTTGCCGAAGCGCTTCTTCTTCGCCGGCACGACTTGCGCCGTGATCTTCAGCAGACCCGGCAGCGTGAATTCGCCTGCGCCCTTCTTGTGGACCGAGCCCAGCACGACGTTCTCGAGTGCGACGAGCACTGCCTTGACAGCCTTCACTTCGACAGCTGCGCGCTCAGCGATGTGCGTTGCGAGCGATGCCTTCGTGAACTTGTCCTTCAGCGGCGTCGGAGCAGCCGGTGCCGCCTTCGCGACAACCTTCTTGGCCACTACTTTCTTCGCGGGCGCAGCCTTTTTGGCAGCCACTTTCTTGGTGGCCGGTGCGGCAGCCTTCTTGGCCACCTTTTTTGCGGAAGTCGCCATGTTTCTCCTACCAGGTGTGGTCGTTGGATACACGAAGCGTGCAACGCGCGCGCTTCAACGCCGGATTCTACAAGCGCCTTGACGCTTCGTGCAGTACTTTTATGCGTTTTCGCGGGGTTTCCCGCAGGTTTTTTTGCGTACGGCCGGCTTCATCGACGCTCGAGCGTCAGAAAACGCCTTCACGTAGGCCTCCAAACGCGAATTACGTTCGAGATTTGCGCACCTACACTGGCCTCGCTCAACGTCCGAACGCCGTCATGCGCGAAGCCCGATACGTCAAAGGACTCGACGGCCTGCGAGCCCTCGCCGTCATGCTCGTCTTCCTGTCCCACAAGGCTCACGTCGTCGCCGTCGACGTCGGCAAGCTCGGCGTGTGGACGTTTTTCCTGATCAGCGGATTCCTGATCGTCGGCGAGCTGCATCGCAACCGGCAGGCGGTCGAGTGCGGCACCATGACGCGTCGGCACGCACTCGCGCTGTTCCTCGCGAAACGCGCGCTGCGGATCTTCCCGGTGTATTACCTGCTGCTCGCCGCGCTCGCGATCGCGCACGCGCTGTTCTACCAGCGCGGCGTCGATCTCGGGCTCGCGTGGCACGCCGTGTTCCTGTCGAACTACTGGATCGGCGTCGTCAAGGACGGCTGGCCGGGCGCCACGTCGCACTTCTGGAGCCTCGCGGTTGAACAGCAGTTCTATCTGATCGCACCGCTCGCGCTGCTCGCGGTGCCCGCCGCGCGACACGTCGCGCTCGGCGTCGCGGCCGTCGTGGCATGCGCGATCGCGCATCTCGCGCTCCACCTGTCCGGCGCGTCGCCGGTGCTGATCTACGCGTTTTCCCCGTGGAATTTCGCGCTGATCGCGCTCGGCGGCGTCGGCGCGATGCTGCTCGCCGAGCACGGCGCAACCGCCGCACGGCGCGCCCCGCCCGGCTGGCCCGGCATGGCGGGCGTCGTGTTCTTCCTCGTGCTGCCCGCCTGCACGACATTGCCGGGCGGCGTCGCCGGACTCGCGGATCTCGGCCTGTCCGTATCGCTCGGCCTGCTGCTGATGTGGATCGTCAGCGTCCCCGGGCATCCGGTCGTGGCGCTGCTCGACCGCGCGCCGCTCGTCCACCTCGGCACGATCAGCTACGGCTTCTACCTGTTCCACAACCTGATTCCGGCACGCTTCGGCGTGCCGCCCGCGCACTTCGCGCACGCGGCGGTACCGGAAATCGTCCGCGCGACGCTGCCCGAGACACTGCAATTCGCGCTCGCCGTGCTGCTCGCGCACCTGTCCTGGCGCTATCTCGAAAAACGGCTGCTCGATTTCAAGCAGCCGCTCGCCGCGATGCTGGCCCGGCACTTCGCCGTGCGGCCGGGCACGTCGGCGCGTTGAACGCCGGTCGCAGGCGAAACGGACCGACCCGGCAAGCCGCGGCGCCGGGCACCCGCGCAAGCCGACCCGCGGCGAGAGATTCCGCGCCAGCCTCCGGCAGTGGCGGAACCGGTGCCGGCACGCGCATCCACATGCATCGCGCAACCGCGTGCGCCGCTCCGGCACGTGCTTCCGCATCGGCTTCAGGCGTTACACGGACGCTAGCTGGCCGCACCGCCCCACTGCGCATGCTGCACCGTTCTCGAAGCAGATCCGAGCCACCGCGTCCGCTCCCGCGGCACACACGGCGATCGCACACCCGCACACAAAAAAGCCCCGGGCGCGCGAGCGACCGGGGCCAACGGAACAACCACCACCTGAAACAACGACGGGCGCGACTGCTCAGGCGACAGCAGCCAGCGCGGGCAGACAGGTACGCAGGTACGCCTCGAATTCGCGGCTCACTTCCGGATGCCGGAGCGCAAGCTCGACGGTGGCCTTGAGATAGCCGATCTTGCTGCCGCAGTCGAAGCGCGTGCCGTAGTAGCGATACGCGAGCACCTGCTCGTTCGCGAGCAGCGACTGGACCGCGTCGGTCAACTGCAGTTCGCCGCCCGCACCCGGCTTGAGCCGGCGCAGATGATCGAACACCGTCGGCATGAACACGTAGCGCCCGACCACGCCGAGATTCGACGGCGCGTCCTCGGGCGCGGGCTTCTCGATGATGCCCGACAGCTTGATGATGTCCTCTTCCCATTCGCGGCCTTCGATGACCCCGTACGAACGGCTGTCGTCGCGCGCGATCGTCTCGACCCCGATCACCGAGCTGTGATAGTGGTCGAACACGTCCACGAGCTGCTTGAGCACCGGCTGTTCGCCATGCAGCAGGTCGTCGGCGAGGATCACCGCGAACGGCTCGCCGTGCACCAGCTTCTCGGCGCACAGCACCGCGTGGCCGAGGCCGAGCGCTTCCGGCTGGCGCACATAGAAGCAATCGACGTGGCTCGGCTTGATGCCGCGCACGAGTTCGAGCAGCTTCTCCTTGCCGCGCGCCTCGAGCTCGGCCTCGATCTCGTACGACTTGTCGAAGTGATCCTCGATCGCGCGCTTGCTGCGCCCGGTGACGAAGATCATCTCGGTCATGCCCGCGTTGATCGCTTCCTCGACCGCGTACTGGATCAGCGGCTTGTCGACGACGGGCAGCATTTCCTTCGGGCTCGCCTTCGTCGCCGGGAGGAACCGCGTGCCGAGACCGGCAACGGGGAACACAGCCTTGGTGACTTTCAACATGTTCGCATCCTGATTGCGTTGACTGCGCCGCGTCGACCCGCGACCCGGCGCGATGGTGTTCCGAACGGCATATCGAGAATCGACGGCACGGCCCACTCCATTCCGCTCGCTTTCGATATGAACTGATTACGCAACGATCCCGGGAAAAACATGCTCCTCCCGGACCGGGCGATATTGCCGGCCCGGTTGCAGAATCAGAAACAAGTTACCGATTTCGAAATGGCGATTCTCACGATTCGAATTCCTCGATATAAGGCACGCCGCCCCGTTCGAAGCCCGGGCGAATCGGCTCGTTCTTCAGCGCCTCACGGTACGCCGACAGCACGACCATGACCAGCAGTACTGCAGCGCTCGCGATCCAGTGCATGTCCATCTTGCCGCTCCTTGCGTCGATCAACCGAGGCTTCAAACTATCAGAAAAAAATCGGTAAATAATTGATGCCGTTCGCGGAACCGCTTTCATGACAAGCTGAAATCGCCATGCGGAATTCCGTTATTTCCAGGCGATATTTTTTTATTCATTGATCGAATTCCTGCGCATTAGGATGGGATCGGGTTTCCCGTTCGTTGACCGTCCATTTCATCCGTCGCAAGGAATCGAATCGCATGCACGCTTTCAGCGGATCGTCCCTGGCCGCGCCGCCCGCCGCCGATCGCAAGGAACACGTAATCGACGCGATGCGCGGCTTCGCGGCGCTGCTCGTCGCCTATTTCCATTGCCGCCAGGTCGTCTGGGTCGGCATGCAGGGCTTCCATCACGCCTACGGCCATGCCCTGAGCCCGGGCGCGATCGCCGGTTATCTGACCTTCCCGTTCGCGTGGGGCTCCGCCGGCGTGCCGATCTTCTTCGTCATCAGCGGTTACTGCATCCATCGCAACGCGGCGCTCAAGCTCGCGGCCGATCCCGCGTACCGGCTCGACGCGCCGAACTTCTGGGCGCGCCGGTTCGCGCGCATCTACCCGGTGCTGCTCGCCGCGTTGCTGTTCACGCTCGCGCTCGACGCGCTCAGCCTGCAGATCGAGCCCGTCAGCCACAAGATCCGCGACATCGGCGCCGCGGCCTTCCTCGTGAACCTGTTCTCGCTGCAGGGTGTCGCCGGCTACACGTACGGATCGAACGGCGCGCTGTGGACGCTGTCGCTCGAGGTGCAGTTCTACGCGATCTACCCGCTGCTGTTCGCGCTGCGCCGGCGCATCGGCATGCCGGCCGTCGTGGCCGCGGTCGCGCTCGTCAACGTCGCGTCCGCCTGGCTGCTCGAACGCCACGACCTGCAGTTCTTCACGTCGTACTGGCTGTCCTGGACGATCGGCGCGTGGATCGCCGACGTGCGCGCGCAGCAGGCGCGCGGCGCGGCCGTCGTGCCGTCGCGCGCGTGGTACGGTGCGGCCGCCGTGCTGCTGGCCGCCGGCTGCGGCGCGTTCCATGTCGGCCAGTACGGCGCGTTCCAGCTCTGGTCGGCCGGCTTCGCATGCTTCCTGTACCGCGCGCTTGCCCGTCCGCCACGCCCGACGCCGCCGTTGCGCGTGCTCGGCTGGTTCGGCGACTTCAGCTACTCGCTCTACCTGATCCACCTGCCGCTGTTCGTCTGCCTCGGCTCGGTGCTGTTCCATTCCCGGCTGCAGTTGTCGATCTGGCCGTCGTTCGCGTTCATGGCCGCCGCGATCCCGGTTGCGTACGTGTTCTACCGGCTGTTCGAGCGGCCCGCGATGACGTGGTCGGCCAGCTTCAGGCCGACGCGCTCCGCCCGCGCGGTCGCGCCGGCACCGGAGCGGGCCGCGTGATCCGGCCGATCCGCCTGCGGCGCCTCCGGGCGGCATCCCGCCGCACGGGGGCTTCCCGCCGCCGTGAGCGCGCCGCGACACCCGGCTGACGCAGACGGGCATCCCGCCCGTGCCCGGCCGCGCCACGGCCCGCACAGGCCGCTCCTGATCGTTTTTCTTCACGCACAAGCCGAGGGGCGCCGCCTTCGCGCTCGACCGGCGTGTGCGCCGGATCGCGGCGACGGCCGGTCAAGGCGCGACACGACGTGCGGCAACCCGCCCGCCACTCGCCGGACGGACTCACGCGCCGAAAAGACACAGCCCCCATGCAGCGCAACGCCGCATGGGGGCTCGACGCCGGCCGGTGCGCGCCGCCTACCGCTTCCTCGCCTTCGCGGCCTTCGCCGTATCCGCGAGGATCTTCCCGACCCGCTCCACGCAGGTTTCGGTTCCGAACCGGCGCACCGCCGTCGCACGCCCGCTCGCGACGAGCCGCTCGCGCAGCGCGCCGTCGCGTTTCAGCGCATGCAGCGCATCGGCCAGCGCGGCGACATCGCCCGGCTCGCACAGCAGGCCGTTGTCCCCGTGCTCGACGATCTCGACGACGCCGCCCGCGCGGGCCGCGACGACCGGCCGGCGCGCGAGCATCCCCTCGACGATCACGCGCCCGAACGGCTCGGGCGTGATCGACGTGTGCGCGACGACGTCGACCGCCGTCATGCAGGCGGCCACGTCGCGCTGGAAGCCGAGGAAATGCACGCGCGCGGCCATCCCGTGCCGCGCGACGATTTCATGCAGTTGCGCCGCGTACGCGTCCTCGCCGAACAAGGGTGCGCCGACCAGCACCACGTGCATGTCGGGGTGCCGCGCGGCGGCCTCCAGCAGCACGTGCTGCCCCTTCCAGCGCGCGAGACGGCTGAACGAGCCGACGAGCCATGCCTCCGCGGGCAACCCGAGGCGCGCGCGCAGCGCGGCCTGGCCGACACCGTCCAGCGCATCGAACGGCTCGGCCGAAATGCCGTTGAACACGACGTCGACATGCTGCGGCGTGAAGCCCGTCAGCGCGCGGAACGCCTGTGCGGACGCGTCGGAATTCGCGATCACGCGCGTGACGCCCAGTCGCGCGCAGTACTTGATCGCCAGCAGTTGCTTGCCGCCGAAATGGTCGGTGCTGACGATGTCGCGCAGATGCCAGACCACCGGCTTGCGCGCGAGCCGCCCGGCCAGCGCGGCGACCACCATCGCACGCTGCGTGTTCGCGTAGATCACCTCGGCGCGGCGCGCGCGCCGCGCGACGTCGCGCACCAGCCGCACGAGCTGCCGCAACGCGCCGGCCGACACGCCGCCCTGCTTGCGCACGCCCGCGAGCGCGCCCTGGTCCACCACGTCGACCCGCGCGCCGATCTCGTCGAGCGCCGCGCGGAACGGGCCGTCGTCGAACAGCAGCACGTCGGCGTGCGCGTGCATGTGCTTCATGATCTCGAGCAACGACAGCTCGGCGCCGCCGAGCACGCCGCTCTGGTCGAGCACGAGGGTCGCCGGTCCGCGCGGGGCCGGCAATGGCGCGGCGGCCGCACCGCGCCGCGCGGTCGAGCCGGGCAGCACGGCTTCGACATAGTCGAGAAAGCGCTGCCGGAACGTATCGGCGGAAAACCGTTCGGCGTTCGCCCGGCACGCGGCCGGCGTGAAACGTTGCGGCGCGCGCTCGAAATCGTCGACGGCCGCGACGATCGCATGCGGCGTCTGTTCGTCGAAGAACAGCCCGGTCGGGGCCGCGGTCGATTGCGGATCGAGCACGGTTTCGAGCGCGCCGCCCTTGCCGTAGGCGATCACGGGCGTGCCGCACGCCTGCGCCTCGACCACCGAGATGCCGAAATCCTCCTCGGCGGCGAACACGAACGCCCTGGCGCGCCGCATCCGGTCGTGCAGCACCGCGAACGGCTGGTAGCCCATGATCTCGACGTTCGGGCCAGCCTTCGCGCGGATCTTCTGCATCTCGGGGCCGTCGCCGATCACGACGAGCCGGCGCCCGGGCGTGCGCGAGAACGCGTCGACGATCAGGTCGATCTTCTTGTACGGCACCATCCGCGACGCGGTCAGGTAGAAATCCTCCTTCTCGACGTTCAGCGAAAACGCATCGACGTCGACCGGCGGGAAGATCACCGCCGCGTCGCGGTGATAGACCTTCCTGATGCGCCGCGCGATGAACGCGGAATTCGCGACGAAGGCGTCCACCGCGTTCGCGGTGCGCGTATCCCAGTTGCGGATGTAATGCAGGATCATCCGCGCGAGCAGCGATTTCGGCCCGTGCGCGAGGTTCGACTGCGCCAGATACTGATGCTGCAGGTCCCACGCATAGCGGATCGGCGAATGCACGTAGCTGATGTGCACCTGGTCCGGCCCGGTCAGCACGCCCTTCGCGACCGCGTGGCTGCTCGAGATCACCAGGTCGTAGTCCGACACGTCGAGCTGCTCGATCGCCAGCGGCATCAGCGGCAGGTAGCTGCGGTACCGGGTGCGCGCGAACGGCAGCTTCTGGATGAACGACGTCGTGACCGGCTTGCCGCGCACGAACGCACGGTCGTCGAGGAAATCGACGAGGCTGAACAGGTCGGCGTCGGGAAAGCACGCGACGATCTGTTCGAGCACGCGCTCGGCGCCGGCATAGGTGACGAGCCAGTCGTGGACGATCGCCACGCGCGGCGTGCGGGCCGGCTGATATGCGCCGGCCCGCCCGGCCGGCGCGGCACGGCGCAGCGCGGCGGCCTCGCCCGCTTCGGCCACGGCCGCGTCGGCGGCGGCGAGATTCAATACGGCGTGTTCCGCCAGATCGCGATTCATGCTGTTTTCCTCGGATTGAGACGGACAAGCAGGTCGAGCGCGAGCGCGCGCAGCCCCGGCGTCATCGCAAGCGACCACGCGACGTTCAGCACCAGCACGACCGCGCACAGGCCGATCGACCGGACCAGCTCCGGCCACGCCTGCGCCAGCAACAGGCTCGCGAGCAGGAAGGCCAGGTGCGCGAGCATGTCGAGCACGATCGCGCGCATCCGGATCGCCGACAAGGCCAGCAGCACGCCGTAGTCCACGAGCGCGCGCGCCGCGACGACCACGGCCGCGCCGGTCAGCCCGAAGTGATGGATGCCGAACCACAGTCCGCCGACGAAGAACGGCATCTCGACGAGTCCGGCGAATGCCGCGCGGGCCGGGTTGACCTGCGACTGGATCAGGATCCGCATGACGCTCGCCTGGCCGACGAGCCAGACGCTGATCACCAGCACGCGGCCGACCGGCGCCGAATGCGCGGCGAGATCGGCGCCGACCCACAGCGTGAGGAACGGCGCGAGCGCGAAGATCGCGACGATGCCGACCGGCGTGAAGACGCCGTTCAGGAACTCCAGCGACTGGCGCGCAAGCGTGTCCGCATGATCGCGGCCGACCGCCGACAGGCGCGGGAACAGCGTGCGCACGAGCGCATTCGGCAGCATGTTCAGGCGCGTGACGAGGTTCTGCGGCACCGTGTAGTAGGTCACGAACTTCGCGCCCATGCCGGCGCCGAGCATCACGCGGTCGAGGGTGTCGGCGATCATGCCGGTCGTGCTCGCGATCAGCATCCAGCCGCCGAAGTTGAACAGCCCCTTCGCGGTGCCCCACTGCGGCGGATCGATGCGCCGGATCCCGAGCACCCTGATGCTCGCGTGGCCGAGCATCGCCGCCGCGATCAGGCGCGCGACGACCGCCGCGGCAAGCACCGTCTGCAGGTTCGGCGCGATCCACCACGCGGCGCCGAGCGGCAGCAACTGGAACAGGAACGTGCCGATCGTCTGGTTGGTGTTGAACACGCCGAATCGCTCCGCGCCGTTGATCGCGCCGGCGAACACCCACGACACGTTCGCCAGCGGAATCGCGAGCGCGAGCCACGGCAGCGCGCGATACACCTCGTGCTGCATCGCGACCGACACCTTCGTGAAATACGCGGTGTAGACGAACGCGCCGAAATAGATCAGCAGCCCGCCCACGACGCCGGTGCCGAGGTTCAGCCAGAACGCGCTCCAGAACACGCGCGCGCTTTCGTCCGCGTCGCCGCTCGCGAGCGCCTTCGAGATGTGGTTCTGCGCGGCCATGCTCATCCCGAGATCGAGGATTCCGAAATAGCCGATCAGCGTCCACACGAGGCTGACGACGCCGTAGCGTTCGACGCCGAGCGCGTGGATATACGCGGGCACGGTCACCAGCGACACGAAGGTCGGCAGGATCAGCCCGATGAAGTTGATCGATACGTTCTTGAGAATGCCCTTGTCCATGCGCCCGCCCGTCACGGTTTCCAGCGATACATCAAGACCTTGCCGCGCGCGTCTTCCTCGACGAACACGAGGTACTCGCCGTTCTCGCGCCGGAACGCGCTGATGCCGAACGGCACGTCGACCCAGCCCGACGCCTTGCCGACTTCCGCGCCGGGGCTCATCACGCCGGCTTCCTTGCCGGTTTCCTTGTCGTACACGTGGATCTTGCCGACCGGCTCCACCGCGAAGAGATAGCGGCCCTCGACCGTGATGCCGATCAGGTCGAAGATCGGCTTCGCGTCGAGCTGCCACGGCAGCGCGACCTGGTAGCGCACCGCCGGCGAGCCGGTCGACCACTTGTCGAAGCGCACCAGCACGCGGCCGACTTCCTTGTTGATGCCCGCCTGCGGCGGCGCGTCGGCCGTGTAGCCGGTCACGTACAGCGTGTCCGCCTGCGCGTCGTAGATCGCGCGGCGCAGCTGCGTGAACGGCTGCGGCATCGGATAGGTCGTGACCTTGTCGTACGCGTAGATCGGGTTGCCGGCCTTGTCGACGCCGCCGTACCGGAAGCGGTGGATGCCGCGCACGTCGCTCGTGCGCCAGATGTCGCCCTTCGTGTCGACCCACCAGCCCCAGCCGCCCGCCTTCGCGTTGCCGGTCGTGTTGAGCTCGAACTCGTCCGCGTCGAGGCGGCCGTTGCCGTTCGCGTCGCGCCACAGCCAGTCGCCGCCGGGCGGCTTGTTCGGCACCTTGTCGACCGGCCGCGCCCGGCCCGCGATCAGCCCGGACGGAATCGCGACTTCGCCGTCGCGCTTCGCGTCGAAGCGGTAGATTTTCAGATGATCGGCGTACATGTCGGTCAGGTACAGGAACGTGCGGCCGTCGACGCGGCGCGCGATCGGCAGGCCCGGCCACTGGTCCGTGTGGAACACCGGATCGTCCGGGTACCTGAAGCGGTTCGACAGGAAGCCGACGTATTTCCAGTCCTGGCCCGGCGGCTTCGACAGGTCGAGCTCGAAGCGTTTGTTGCCCGTGTACACGCTGTTCGGCCGCGCCGGGTCGAGCCACGCGCCGTCGACGAACAAGAGCCCCTGCACCTGCCAGCGCGGCTTGCCGTCCGGCGTGTAGCTTTCGAGCACCGCGCCGAGCCCCGCGCCGATCGTGTCGTGACGCGGCCCGACGCCGTTCATCGAGACATACACGTTGCCCGCGCGGTCGACGCCGACGCCCGTCAGCCCGTTGAAACGCCGCGGCCCCGGCCGCCCCGGCACCGGGCCCGCGAAGATGCCGCCGCGCTCGCCGAGCGTGCCCGACTGCGCATAGCCCTTGCCGCCTTTCGAGAAGATCAGGATCTGCTGGCGCGGCCCGTTGTCCGCCACGAACACGCGCCCTTTCGCGTCGACGGCCACGTCCACCGCGTCGGTATCGTCGGGCAGCGCAGGGGCGTCGGCGAGCCTGCTGCCGTCCGCGCGCACGTGCACGAGGCGTGCGGGCCCGCCAATCGTGTCCGTCAGCAGCCACAGCGTGCCGTCGCCCGCGAGTGCGATGCGGCCCGGCTCGTGTGCGCTCCACGTGCCCTTCTGCTGCATCGTCTCGGCGTCGTAGACGTCCACCGCGTCGCGCGCCGGATTCGTCGCGAACAGCGTACGGTCGTCGGCCGCGAGGCCGCCGACCTCCGCCCGCTGCTCGCCCACGTCCGACCGCGCGGGGGCCGGCACCTCGTTGACCATCATGAAGCTCGCGGCCATCCGCGCGCGACCGGCGTCGGCGCGGCCGCCCGGCGCGGCCTGCGGCGCCGCGCGAAACGGCGCGGGCTGCTTCATGTCGCCGATCGTGCGACGCGAAATGCCGAACCACTGCTTGCCCTTGTCCGGCCAGATGCCCGGCGACTGCAGGTGGCCGCGCTCGTTGCCGACGCCGATCGCGACGTACGCGTACTTGGCATTTACCGCGATCGCGCTGCCGCCGAGGTTGCCCCAGCCATGCGTGCCGCCCGCGAAGCCGAGCATCCTGCCGTCCTGGTAGACGCTCGCCTCGGCCCCGCTCTCGTCCCACGGCGCATTCGTATACACCTTGCCTTCCGGCGTGACCGCGATCGCGCGGATGTCGATCTGCGTCCAGCTGCCGTCGCCATAGCCGAACGTGTTGCCGATCCACGAGGTGGTCGCCGGCAACACCGTCTCGGCCGGCGCGGTGCTCGCCACCAGCGCCGCGCCTGCCGTGATGCCTGCCAGAATCAGACGTCGCAATGCGCTTCTCCAGACTCGATGCGGACGCGACCGGCGCTGCCGCAGACTACCGCCGGCGCACCCGGTCGCGAAATGGGTTTCAAACGTCGCGATGCAGGTTACAAGCAAAAATAATCACAAGAAATTTGGAAATATTTGCGGATGTTTCCGCACGAAATATCGAACCGGAACGAATGACGAACGGCACTCGAATACGGCAACAACGACCGTCTTTCTCTCGCCGCCCTGTAGAAAATGCCGCTCCGCGCCGCCGTTCAAGGCCGGCCGGACGCCAGGTCTTTCACGCCACGGCCGGAATAACCGGCATTTGCCCGTTTTCCGCCGGATAAACGACGCGCGTTTTTTTGCCGATTTCTTTTCCCTAGAATCGATTCCGATTCGATATTTCATTTAAACGCATGCATTACGTACACGCATCGGACATGCGACCCGCCGCGGGTCGCCACGGAGCGGCGCGATGACGGCCGTCCCGCGCCCCGGGCATCTCGCCCCGCCGCAACCCGGCCGCATCGTGCAGCTCGACGGGCTGCGCGCGATCGCGGTGGGCGCCGTATTCCTGCAGCACGCGCTGAAAGCGCCGCTGTGGATGGGCGTCGACCTGTTCTTCGTGCTGAGCGGCCTGCTGATCACCGGCATCCTGCTCGATCGCAAGGCGCGCGGGCAGTCGTACTTCGGCCACTTCTACGCACGCCGCGCGCGCCGCATCCTGCCGCCGTACGTGCTGCTGCTGGCGGCGTCGACGCTCCTGTTCGGCGCGGGCTGGCTGCCGCACTGGCCGTGGTTCGCGTTTTTCTCGACCAATATCGGGCTGTCGCTCGGCAGCATCGGACACGACAGCCTGAACGTGCTGTGGTCGCTCGCGGTCGAGGAGCAGTTCTACATCTTCTGGCCGTTCGTCGTGCTGTGGTGTTCCGAGCGCGCGCTGCCGTGGGTCGCCGTCGCGCTGATCGTCGCCGCGCCGGTGCTGCGCGCGATCGCGACACCGTGGTTCGACTCGTTCTGGCCGATCTACTACCTGACGCCGTTCCGGATGGACCTGCTCGCGGCCGGCGCGCTGCTCGCGATCGTGCTGCGCCGCGACCGCCGCGCGCTGGAGCCGCTCTACCCGCTCGCGATCGCCGGCGTGCTCGTGTCGCTCGCGATCCTCGGCTGGCTGCACCTGTCGTTTCCGCGCTTTCGCGCCGCCAACACGCCGCTGTCGAATGCGGCGCTCTACAGCCTCTCGCTGCTGCTGTGCACGTCGATCGTCGTGATCGCGCTGCGCGGCCGCGGCGTCGTGCAGCGCGTGCTGGCCAACCCGGTGCTCGTCTACGTGGGCACCGTGAGCTACACCGTGTACCTGATCCACCTGAGCGTGCTGTATGCGCTGTGGCCGCTGCACCTGAACCGCCTCGTCACGGCCGCGCTCGCCCTCGCGCTCACGCTCGCGTACGCAACCCTGAGCTGGTACGGCTTCGAACGGCGCCTGACACGCGGCCCCGCGCGCCGCGCGCTGCCGGCCGCCGCCGGGACGGCCGCCTGAATTCCACCCTCCATCGTTTCGACCAGGACATCGCCATGAGCCAGACACGCAAGAAGGCCGTCATTACCGGGATCTCGGGACAGGACGGCGCGTACCTGACCAAGCTGCTGCTCGACAAGGGCTACGAGGTCACGGGCACCTATCGCCGCACCAGCTCGGTGAATTTCTGGCGCATCGCCGAGCTTGGCTGCGATACGCACCCGAACCTCGCGCTCGTCGAGCACGACCTGACGGACCCCGGCTCGAGCCTCCGCCTGCTCGAGCGCACGCAGCCCGACGAGCTGTACAACCTGGCCGCGCAGAGCTTCGTCGGCGTGTCGTTCGACCAGCCGGCGACAACTGCCGACGTGACCGGCATCGGCCCGCTGAACCTGCTCGAGGCGATCCGCGTCGTGAGCCCGAAGACGCGCTTCTACCAGGCGTCGACGTCCGAGATGTTCGGCAAGGTGCAGTCGGTTCCGCAGACGGAGGCGACCTCGTTCTATCCGCGCAGCCCGTACGGCGTAGCGAAGCTGTACGCACACTGGATGACGGTGAACTACCGCGAGTCGTACGGGCTGTTCGGCAGCAGCGGGATCCTGTTCAACCATGAATCGCCGCTGCGCGGCCGCGAATTCGTCACGCGCAAGATCACCGACACCGTCGCGAAGATCGCGCTGGGCAAGGCGACCCGCCTCGAACTCGGCAACCTCGACGCGAAGCGCGACTGGGGTTTCGCGCTCGAATACGTCGAAGGCATGTGGCGCATGCTGCAGGCCGACGAGCCCGACACCTACGTGCTCGCGACCCATCGCACCGAGACCGTGCGCGACTTCGTGCGGATGGCGTTCGCGGCCGCCGGCTACCAGATCGAATGGACCGGCAAGGGCGAGCAGGAGCGCGGCCTCGACGCGTCGAACGGCAACGTGCTCGTCGAAGTGAACCCGAAGTTCTACCGCCCTGCCGAGGTCGACCTGCTGATCGGCTGCGCGGACAAGGCCAGGGCCAAGCTCGGCTGGGTGCCGAAGACGACGCTCGAACAGCTTTGCCAGATGATGGTCGAGGCGGACCTGACGCGGAATCGGCGCCATGACACGTTCTGACAGCGGGCGCGCGTCGCGCCGGGCGTTCGTCACGGGCCTGACGGGCTTCACCGGCCGCTACATGGCCGAACGCCTGCAGGCGGCCGGCTACGATGTCTGGGGCACGATCGCGCCCGGCGCCGCGCGCCCCGACGATCCGGCGTTCGCGCTCTGCACGCTGCTGCCCGTCGACTTGCTCGACGCCGAAACGATGCGCGCCGCCGTGGCCGATGCGCGGCCCGACGCGGTCGTGCATCTGGCCGCGCGCGCGCATGTCGCGCAGGACGCGCCGTCGCAGACCTATGCGGTCAACATCGTCGGCACGCGCAACCTGCTGGCCGCGCTCGCGGGCCTCGACCGCCGCCCGTCCGCCGTGCTGCTCGCCAGCAGCGCGAACGTCTACGGCAACTCGACGGCCGGCGTGCTCGACGAAACCGCCGCGCCCGCCCCGGCGAACGACTATGCGGTCAGCAAGCTCGCGATGGAATATGCGGCGCGGCTATGGGCCGACCGGCTGCCGATCGTGATCGCGCGACCGTTCAACTACACGGGCGTCGGCCAGGGCGACGCGTATCTGCTGCCGAAGCTCGTCGCGCACTATGCGCGCAACGCACCGCGGATCTCGCTCGGCAACCTCGACGTGCGCCGCGATTTCTCCGACGTGCGCGACGTGACTGCCGCGTATCTGAAGCTGCTCGAGGCCGCGCCGGCCGGCGAGACGTTCAACGTCTGCTCGGAGCGCGCGTATTCGCTGAAGGAGGTGCTGGCGATGCTGTCGCGCATCGCCGGCTACGTGATCGACGTGACGGTCGATCCGCGCTTCGTGCGGCACAACGAAGTCAGGACCCTGAGCGGGTCGCGCGACAAGCTGCGGCACGTGGTGGGCGAGCAGCCGGTCACGCCGCTCGAAGCAACGCTGCGGTGGATGATGGACGCGATGCGCGACGCGCCACCCGGGCATGCCGGCTGAATCCGGCAGCGCGCACGATGGCGGGCGCGGAACGGTTTCCCTGCCGCGGAACGAAAAACGGGCCGCTCCATCGAGCGGCCCGTCGTCATGCCGGTGCTGAAACCGGTCGTCCCGCTCAGCCCTCGAGGCCGCGCGCGAGATCCTTGCGCAGGTCGCCCGCGTCCTCCAGGCCGACCGACAGCCGGATCAGCCCTTCGCTGATTCCCGCTGCCGCGCGCGCTTCCGGCGTGATGCGGCCGTGCGTGGTCGTTGCCGGATGCGTAATGGTCGTACGCGTATCGCCGAGATTGCCGGTGATCGAGATCAGCTTCGTGTTGTCGATCACGCGCCACGCATTCGCACGCTGCTGTTCGGGCGTGTCGCCCTTCAGCTCGAACGACAGGATCGCACCGCCCGCCTTCTGCTGGCGCTTCGCGAGCGCGTGCTGCGGATGCGATTCGAGGCCCGGATGAAACACCCGCGCGACCGCCGGATGCGCATCGAGCCAGCGCGCGATCTCCAGCGCGTTCGCCGATTGCTTCTCGACGCGCAGCGACAGCGTCTCCATCCCCTTCAGCAGCACCCACGCGTTGAACGCCGACAGCGTCGGGCCCGCGCTGCGCACGAACGGGAACACCTTGCCCACGATGAATTCCTTCGAGCCGACCAGCGCGCCGCCGAGCACGCGGCCCTGCCCGTCGAGGAATTTCGTCGCCGAGTGCATCACGACATCCGCGCCGAGCTTCAGCGGCTGCTGCAGCACCGGGCTGCAGAAACAGTTGTCGACGACGAACAGCGCGTTCGCGGCCTTTGCGATCCGGCCGATCGCCTCGATGTCGGCGAGTTCGGTCAGCGGGTTCGACGGCGTCTCGAGGAAGAACATCTTCGTCTCGGGCCGCACGGCTTCCTGCCATGCATTCAGGTCGGTCGGATCGACGAAGGTCGTCGTGATTCCGAACTTGTTGAAGATCTGCGAGAACATCCCGAGCGTCGAGCCGAACAGGCTGCGCGAGCTGACGAGGTGGTCGCCCGCCTGCAGCGCGGCCATCACGACCGACATGATCGCGGCCATCCCCGATGCCGTCGCGATGCACGCCTCGCCGCCCTCGAGCGCGGCGAGACGCTCCTGGAACATGGTGACGGTCGGGTTCGTGAAGCGCGAATAGGTGAAATAGTCTTCCGAATTCGCGAAGCGCTCGGCCGCTTCGGCGGCGCTCGAGAAACAGAAGCTCGACGTGAGGAACAGCGCTTCCGAGTGTTCGTTGAAGTCGCTGCGCAGCGTGCCCGCGCGCACGGCAAGCGTGTCGAAGTTGAGGGAGTCGTCCATGTTCCGTTTTCCGTATGCGATGGCCGCGCATCTCGCGCGGACCCGGTCAAAACCAGGCCAAAACAAAAAGCCCGCTATGCGTCGGCATCAGCGGGCTTCGGTGCGGTACGACAGCGATCGACTCGGGCCGGCTGCCGCCGGCCTTCGCTTTAGCTGTTTTGGGAAGTCGCCCCGCGTCCGCAAGCTGATATCAAATCGACGCAAGGCCACATCCTATCACGCTTCGGCAAACGCGTGCGCCGGGGTCACTCGACCGACAGCTGCAGGTTCATCTGCGAACGCTCGGTGTCGCCTGCCGTGTCGCGATCGGCCTGCGACGCCGGGGCGAGGCGCGCGCGTTCGATCGCATCGAGATACTCGGGCGTCACGGCGCCGGTGATGTAGTTGCCGTCGAAGCACGACGCCTCGAAGCCTTCGAGCTTCGGGTTGATGTCGCGCACCGCGCGGCGCAGGTCGTCGACGTCCTGGTAGATCAGGTGGTCGGCGCCGATGATCTTCGCGACTTCGTCGTCGGTGCGGCCGTGCGCGACGAGTTCGCCGCGCGTCGGCATGTCGATGCCGTACACGTTCGGGAACTTCACGGGCGGCGCCGCCGACGCGAAGATCACCGACTTCGCGCCCGCATCGCGCGCCATCTGCACGATTTCATGCGAGGTCGTGCCGCGCACGATCGAGTCGTCGACGATCAGCACGTTCTTGTCCTTGAACTCGATGCTCATCGCGTTGAGCTTCTGGCGCACCGACTTCTTGCGCACGGCCTGCCCCGGCATGATGAACGTGCGGCCGACGTAGCGGTTCTTGAAGAAGCCCTCGCGATACTCGACGCCGAGCTTCGCGGCGACCTGCATCGCGGCCGGGCGCGACGAATCGGGAATCGGCATCACGACGTCGATCGGCACGTTCGGCAGTTCGCGCTTGATCTTCTCGGCGAGATAGTCGCCCATGCGCAGGCGCACGTTGTAGACCGGCACGCCGTCGAGGCACGAATCCGGACGCGCGAGATACACGTATTCGAACATGCACGGGTTCAGCGTCGGCTGCTCCGCGCATTGCTGGCTGTGGAAGTTGCCGGCCTTGTCGATGAAGATCGCCTCGCCCGGCTGCACGTCGCGGACGAACTCGAAGCCGATGCCTTCGACGGCCACCGATTCCGATGCGACCATCCATTCGGTGCCGTGCTCGGTCTCGAGCTTGCCGATGCAGAGCGGGCGGATGCCGAACGGGTCGCGGAACGCGAGCAGGCCGTAGCCGGCGATCAGCGACACGATCGCGTACGAGCCCTGCAGGCGGCGGTGCACGCCCGACACCGCCTTGAACACCGAGGCCGGATCGAGTTCGAGGCCCGTGGTCGACAGTTGCAGCTCGTGCGCGAACACGTTGAGCAGCACTTCGCTGTCGGAATTGGTGTTGATGTGCCGGCGGTCGATCCGGAACATCTCGTCCTTCAGTTGCTCCCAGTTCGTCAGGTTGCCGTTGTGCGCAAGGATGATCCCGAACGGCGCGTTCACGTAGAACGGCTGCGCCTCGGCCTCGCTCGACGCCGAGCCGGCCGTCGGGTAGCGCACCTGGCCGATGCCGTAGGTGCCGGGCAGGCTGCGCATGTTGCGCGTGCGGAACACGTCGCGCACCATGCCGTTCGCCTTGTACATGTGGAAATTGCTGCCGTCCGCCGTCGCGATGCCCGCCGCGTCCTGACCGCGATGCTGCAGCAGCAGCAGGCTGTCATAGATCAGCTGGTTGACCGGGGATTGGGAGATAACGCCTACGATGCCGCACATGGCATGTCCTTCAGAATGACAAAATCGGTTCCGTCCTGCCCGGCCGCGTCGTCACACGCGTACGTACTGGGCCATGCCGTCGGGCAGGAGCTGCTTCAGCTCGTGCACGCCCTGCTCGGCAATAGGACGCAATAGCGCATTGCGCCAGAAATCCTGTTTGGGCAGCTCGGTCAGCCCGGCCGCCGCGACCAGCAGCACTACCAGCACGCAGCCGCGGACGAGCCCGAACATCATGCCCAGCGAGCGGTCGACGCCGCCCAGGCCGCTCGCCTGCGCGATCCGCGACAGCAGCGCGTTTGCGACGCCGGCGACCAGCACGACGCCGATCACGAGCACCGCGAAGGCGATCACCCACTGCGTCAGCGCGCCGCCCGGCCAGTTCGCCGGAATGTACGGCACGACCAGCCCGACGTAGCGGCCCGCGATCACGATCGCCGCGATCCAGCCGATCAGCCCGAAAATCTCCGAGACGAAGCCGCGCCACGCCCCGCGCAGCGCCGACAACGCAATCACCGCCAATACAGCGTAGTCGAAAGCCGTCAGCATCGTGCGTTATTGCGTCAGACCGGCTTCGCGCACCTTCGCGATCGCGGCGGAGGCCGCCGCGCGATCCGCGAACGGGCCGGCCCGCAACAGTGTAGCCGTGCTGCCGTCCGCCTGCTTGCGATGCTCGACATATGCGGGCACGCCCGCCGATTTCAACTTGGTGGCCCACGAGCGGGCCGTCGCGTCGTCCTTGAACGACCCGAGCTGCACCGCGAAGCGCGCACCGGCCGGCGACGCCGGCGACGACGCATCGCCGTCGTCCGGGCTCGCGGTGTCGGCGTTCGCGACGGTCGCGGGCGCCGGCTTCGGCGCGGCCGGTTTTGCCGCGGGTGCGGCCGGCTTCGCCGCGGGCTTCGGCGGCGCAACGCTTGCCGTGGTCGTCGTATCGGGCTTCGCGGCCGGCTGGACGGCGTCCTGCGGCGCGGGCGCCGGAGCGGCCGCGACGGTGGTGTCGGAAGCCGGCGGCTCGTCGTGCGCGACGCCTGCCTGCACGTCGGACGCGTCGTCGTCACGCGGTGCGGCCGCCTGATGCGCGGGCCGGTTCGGAATGTCGATCGCGATATCGTCCGTCACCGGCTTCGGGTGCGAATCGAGCACCATCGGCAGCACGATCACGGCGGCGACGACGAGCGCGATCGCGCCGACGAGGCGACGGCGCGCGCGTTGCTTTTCTGGAAGGGTCGGATCGAGGAGCAGTGTGTCCGATTCCGGACGCTCGGTGCGGCGTGAGCGTCGCTCGACGCGTTCAGTGCGCTCCGTGCGCACGTTCCGGGAGGCCCCGGTACGACCGCCGCGCCGCGGGGGCGCGTCGTCGTCTTTTTTGCCGAACGAGAAAATTCCCATGAATGGCTGAGTCCGAAACTGCCCGTCAGTCAGTGTTGCTGCGATTTACGGTAGGCCAGCACGCCGGCAACCGTATGGAAACTGCCGAAAACCACGATTCTATCATTCTCGGATGCTCTTTTTAGTGCATCGCGAAACGCTTCGGCGGGCGACGCGTAGCGCGTCACGCTCGAATCGGGCCCGTCCTCCACGCCCGCCTTGCGCAGCGCCGCTTCGAGCTGCTCCGCGGAAGCCGCGCGCGGCAGCGGCAGGTCGGTCACGCACCAGTGGTCGATCTCGCCCTTCAGGTGCTGCAGCACGCCGTCGATGTCCTTGTCGCGCATCGCGCCGAACACCGCGTACGTGTACGGGAAGAAGCCCATGTTGCCGAGGTTCTGCTCGAGCACGGCCGACGCATGCGGGTTGTGCGCGACGTCGAGCACGATCGCCGGCTTGCCCGGCAGCACCTGGAAGCGCCCCGGCAGCTCGACGTTCGCGAGCCCGAGCCGGATGTCCTGCGCGGACACCGGCAGCACCGGGCGCAGCGCTTCGAGCGCGGCGAGCGCGGCCGACGCATTGATCAGCTGGTTCGCGCCGCGCAGCGCCGGATAGGCCAGCGCCGGATAGCGTTTCTCGCGGCCGAGGTAGCTCCACTGCTGGCGCTCCGCGCCTGCCTGCGCCTCGTAGCGGAAATCGCGGCCGACGAGCCACAGGTCGGCGCCGATCGCTTCGGCGTGGTCGATCAACGTCTGCGGCGCGGCCGGATCGCCGCAGATCGCCGGCTTGCCGGCGCGGAAGATCCCGGCCTTCTCGAACGCGATCTTCTCGCGGGTGTCGCCGAGATACTCGGTATGGTCGATGTCGATGCTCGTGACGATCGCGCAATCGGTATCGATGATGTTGACCGCGTCGAGCCGGCCGCCGAGGCCGACTTCGAGGATCACCGCGTCGAGCCCGCGCGACGCGAACAGATGCAGGATCGCGAGCGTCGTGAATTCGAAATACGTGAGCGACACGGGCTGGGGCAGCGACGTGCGCGCGGCCTCGACCGCCTCGAAGTGCGGCAGCAGTTCGTCGTCGGCGACGTTCTGCCCGTTCACGCGCGCGCGCTCGTTGAATTCGAGCAGGTGCGGCGACGTATGGCAGCCGACCTTGTAGCCGGCGCGCACGAGGATCGTCTCGAGGAACGCGCAGGTCGAGCCCTTGCCGTTCGTGCCGCCGACCGTGATGACGGGGCACGCGAATTCGAGCTGCAGCGCCGCCTTGACCTGCCCGATGCGGGTCAGGCCCATGTCGATGCCGACCGGGTGCGCGCGTTCGAGATGCGAAAGCCACGCGTCGAGAGTGGGAAAAGTGCTCATCGGATCAAATCTGGATCGGGACCGCCACTACGCCAAAAAAACGAAGCGCGCCGCCCGGCGCTGACACCGGGCGACGCGCAGTACGCCTACCCTCGCGCCGGTCAGGCCAGCGCGTCGGCCGGCTGTCGCTGCAGCAGCGCGAGCAGCTGGGCGATCTCGTCGCGCAGCTTGCGACGGTCGACGATCATGTCGATCGCGCCCGTCTTCAGCAGGAACTCGGCGCGCTGGAAGCCTTCCGGCAGCTTCTCGCGCACCGTCTGCTCGATCACGCGCGGGCCGGCAAAGCCGATCAGCGCCTTCGGCTCGGCGATCACGACGTCGCCGAGGAACGCGAAGCTGGCCGACACGCCGCCCATCGTCGGGTCGGTCAGCACCGAGATGAACGGCAGCTTCGCTTCGGCCAGCTTGGTCAGCATCGCGGTGGTTTTCGCCATCTGCATCAGCGACAGCAGGCTTTCCTGCATCCGCGCGCCGCCCGAGGCGGTGAAGCAGATGAACGGCACCTGCTGCTCGAGCGCGTTCTGCGCGCCGCGCGCGAAGCGCTCGCCGACGACCGAACCCATCGAGCCGCCCATGAACGAGAACTCGAAGCAGGCCGCGACCACCGGCAGCGTGTGGATCGCACCGCCCATCACGACCATCGCGTCGGTCTCGCCCGTGTCGTCCATCGCTTCCTTCAGACGATCGGGATACTTGCGGCTGTCCTTGAACTTCAGCGTGTCGACCGGCACGATTTCCTGGCCGATTTCGTAGCGGCCTTCCGGATCGAGCAGCCCGTCGAGGCGCTCGCGCGCGCCGATGCGCATGTGGTGGTCGCACTTCGGGCACACGTGCAGGTTCGCATCCACGTCGTTGCGGTACAGCACGGCCTCGCAGGACGGGCACTTGACCCACAGGCCTTCCGGAATGCCCTTGCGGCTTTTCGGGTCGGTCTGCTTGATCTTCGGCGGCAACAGTTTGTCGAGCCAGCTCATCGTATGGTTTCCTGTTCCGTGGCGGGCCGGGCCGCATGGCCCGCCCGCTTCCTGTGTTGGGTTTATCGCGCCGTCGTGCCCGCGCCGTCCAGGGCGGCGCGCAGCTCGGCGATGAAAGCCTTCAGCGCGGCGGCCGCGCCTTCCGGCGCAGCGCTTTCGAGCAGTTGCACGAGACGGCTGCCGATCACGACGGCGTCGGACACCTCGGCCACCGCGCGCGCCGTTTCGGCGTCGCGGATACCGAAGCCGACGCCGACCGGAACCGGCACGCGCGACTTGATGGCCGGGATTTTACCCGCAATGCTCGAAACATCCAGATTTCCCGCGCCGGTCACGCCCTTGAGCGACACGTAATACACGTAGCCGCTCGCGATCTTGCCGACGTCGGCGATGCGTTCGTCGGTCGACGTGGGCGCGAGCAGGAAGATCGGATCGATCTGCGCGGCGCGCATCTTCTCGGCGAACACGCCGGCCTCTTCCGGCGGATAGTCGACGACGAGCACGCCGTCGACGCCGGCCGCACGGGCTTCGGCCGCGAACGCGTCGACCCCCATCCGTTCGATCGGGTTCGCATAGCCCATCAGCACGACGGGGGTTTTGGGGTCGGTTTCGCGAAAGCGCTTCACGTCGGCGAGCACGCTTTTCAGCGTGACGCCGCGCGCCAGCGCGCGCTCCGACGAGCGCTGGATCACGGGGCCGTCGGCCATCGGGTCCGAGAACGGCACGCCGAGCTCGATCACGTCCGCGCCGCCGGCGGCGAGCGCGTGCATGAATTCGACGGTCCGGGCGGGATCGGGATCGCCGGCCGTGATGAACGGGATCAGGCCCTTACGGCCTTGTTCGGCGAGCGCGGCGAAGGTCTGCTGAATACGGGACATGGCAATTTTCCTGTGTCGATCCGGAGCGGGCGCTTCAGTGCCCGCCCCGGTCTCATACAAAGTATGCGTTCGGCGATGCGGCGGCGCGAATCACGCGCACGCCGGCGCGGCGAGCGCGCTCACGCGCTCGTGCGCGATCGCACAATAGCTTTCGTTGATCTCGTAGCCGACGAAGTCGCGCCCCTGCCGTGCGCAGGCCACCGCGGTCGTGCCGCTGCCCATGAACGGATCGAGCACGCGGCCGCCCGGCGGGCAGCTTGCGAGCACCATCCGCTCGATGATTTCCAGCGGCTTCTGGGTCGGATGATCGACGCGCTCCGCGTGCTGCCGGTGCAGGCGCGAGACCGACCAGACGTCCTTCGGGTTGTAGCCCATCTCCAGCCACTTGCTGCCTTCGAACAGCTTGCGCGAGCGGGCCTTCTTCGTATCGGCGTCGTACGGGATGCGGACCGGATCGAGATCGAAGTAATACGCCCTGGAAACCGCGAAAAAGCCGATGTTGTCGTGCACCGACGTGAAACGGCGCGTCGTGCCGCCCATGCTCGGCACGCGCCGGTCCCAGATGATCTCGTTGACCATCGTGAGCTTCGTCTTCAGGAAACTGAAGATTTCGGGCGCGTACTGCCAGGTGCAGAAGATGTACATCGACCCGCTCGGCTTCAGCTTCGGAATCGCGAGCTCGAGCCACTCGCGCGTCCACGCGAGGAAGTCGTCGCCCGAACGCTTGTCCGAGTCGTTGCCGTAGTCCTTGCCGAGCCCGTACGGCGGATCGGCGACGATCAGGTCGATCGACGCATCCGGCAGATGAGCGGCATCGGTCAGGAAATCGCGGTTATGCAGTTCGATACCGGACGGCAGCGCGCGCGGCGCGGCGGCGGGCTGAACCGCCTCCGCCCCGCTCGCGGCACCGCCGCCCGGCTCTTCGATCAGGTCACGCATCGGTCGGGTCAGAGCTCGATGCCCGATCGCTCGGCGACCGTGTGCATGTCCTTGTCGCCTCGGCCCGACAGGTTGACCAGCAGGATCCTGTCCTTCGGCAACGTCGGCGCGAGCTTCACGCCGTACGCGATCGCGTGGCTCGACTCGAGCGCGGGGATGATCCCCTCGATCCGGCAGCAGTCGTGGAACGCCTTCAGCGCTTCCTCGTCGGTGATGCCGACGTACTGCGCGCGGCCGCTGTCCTTCAGCCATGCATGCTCGGGGCCGACGCCCGGATAGTCGAGCCCCGCCGACACCGAATGCGTCTCGATGATCTGGCCGTTGTCGTCCTGCAGCAGGTAGGTGCGGTTGCCATGCAGCACGCCCGGGCTGCCGGCGATCAGCGACGCCGCGTGACGGCCCGTATCGAGGCCGTCGCCCGCCGCCTCGACGCCGATCAGCTGGACCGACGCGTCGTCGATGTACGGGTAGAAGATGCCCATCGCGTTCGAGCCGCCGCCGACGCAGGCGATCACCGCGTCGGGCTGCCGCCCCGCGAGCTCGGGCATCTGCACCTTGCACTCGTCGCCGATCACGCGCTGGAAGTCGCGCACCATCATCGGATACGGGTGCGGGCCCGCGACCGTGCCGATGATGTAGAACGTGTTCTCGATGTTCGTGACCCAGTCGCGCATCGCTTCGTTCAGCGCGTCCTTCAGCGTGCGCGAACCCGATTCGACCGGCACGACCGTCGCGCCGAGCAGCTTCATCCGGTAGACGTTCGCGGCCTGGCGGCGCACGTCCTCGGAGCCCATGTAGACGACGCACTCCATCCCGAAGCGCGCGCAGATCGTCGCGGTCGCGACGCCGTGCTGGCCGGCGCCCGTCTCCGCGATCACGCGCTTCTTGCCCATCCGCTTCGCGAGCAGCGCCTGGCCGATCACGTTGTTGATCTTGTGCGCGCCGGTGTGGTTCAGGTCCTCGCGCTTCAGGTAGATCTGCGCGCCGCCGAGCGTCTCGCTCCAGCGCTGCGCGTGGTAGATCGGCGACGGACGGCCGACGAAATGCTTCAGCTCGCGCTCGAATTCAGCGACGAAGCCGGGTTCGTTCTGGAATTTTTCATACGCCGCGCGCAGCTCGTCGAGCGCGTGAATCAGCGTCTCGGCGACGAACAGGCCGCCGTAAGGGCCGAAGTGGCCGCGATCATCAGGAAGGTTGTACATGGTGTCTCTCTCGATCGGTCGATGCGCCCCGCTTTCGGAGCCGCACCGGCTTGCATCACCCGGCGTCCGCCTCGCGCACCGCGCGTACGAACGCCGCCATCCGGGCGTGATCCTTCACGCCCTTCGCGCCCTCCACTTCGATGCCACTCGAGACATCGACAGCAAACGGGCGCAACTGGCGGATCGCATCACCGACGTTTTGCGCGCTCAAGCCACCACTCAAAACGGCCCGATGCGCGAGCTCTGCGGGAATAAGAGACCAATCGAAGACCTTGCCGCTACCGCCGTAGTCCGGCACCAGGGTGTCGAACAGGAGGCCGCGCGCTTTCGAATAATGAAGACCCGATTCTACCAAATCGGCCGATTGCGTCGAGGGGCCGACGCGCAGCGCGCGCAGCCACGGCAGACGCGCCGCGCGACCGAGCGACTCGCACTGTTCGGGCGTCTCGTCGCCGTGGAACTGCAGCAGCGTGAGCGGCACCTCCCGCGCGACGGCCTCGATCTCGGCTTCGGACGCATTCACGAACAGCCCGACCACCGACACGAACGGCGGGGCCAGGCTTGCCAGCTCGGCCGCCTGCGCGATCGTCACCGCGCGCGGGCTTTTCGGGTAGAACACCAGGCCGATCGCATCGGCGCCGAGCGCCGCCGCGTGCAGCACGTCCTCGGGACGCGACAGCCCGCACAGCTTGACGCGCGTGCGCGGCGACAGGCCGGCGGCGGAAGTCGGGGAAGACACGGCGTGATCCGTCATGATTGAGGGTCCAGATCGGCCCAGACGCTGCTCCACGGCACGCTGCCGAGCTGCGCGGGCGGGACGGCGAATTCCGCCGGGTAGCCGACATGGGCGAGATACAGCCCGTCGGCCATGAACGTGGGCGCCGCGAGGTTGCGGTCGCGCCCGGCCAGCACGTCGGCCAGCCAGTCGGCCGGGTAGCGGCCGCGCCCGACCGCGACGAGGCAGCCCATCAGGTTGCGCACCATGTGGTGCAGGAACGCGTTCGCGCGGAAGCGGAAATGGATGAAATGCCCCGCGCGCCGCACGTCGATCTGGTACAGGTGCTTGACCGGCGTCTTCGACTGGCATTCCGACGACCGGAACGACGAGAAGTCGTGCTCGCCGATCAGGTGCGCGGCGGCGGCGCGCATCGCGTCGTCGTCGAGCGGCGTGTGGATCCAGCCCGCGCGTCCGGCCAGCATCGGCGAACGCACGGGATGCACGTACAGCGCGTAGTAATAGGTGCGCTCGAACGCCGAGAAGCGCGCATGGAACGTGTCCGGCATCGGCTTCGCCCACTGCACCGACACGGTCGGCGGCAGGAACGCGTTGGTGCCGCGCACCCACGAGAATACCTCGCGTTCGAGCCCGGTGTCGAAGTGCACGACCTGCCCGAGCCCGTGCACGCCCGTATCGGTCCGGCCGGCGACCGTCGTGTGCAGCGGCACCCGCGCGAACTCGGCCAGCGCACGCTCGAGCCTGTCCTGCACGGTCTTGCCGTGCGGCTGCGCCTGCCAGCCGCAGAACGCGGCGCCGTCGTACTGGACGCCCAGCGCGATCCGCATCACGCCTCTTCCGCCAGTTTCGCGAGCAGCGCGCGCGCAGGGTCGCGCGTCGCGGCGTCGTTCGCGTCGACCACTTCCTGCAGCAGCGTCCGCGCGCCGGACAGGTCGCCCAGCTCGACATACTCGGACGCGAGATCGAGCTTGTTGCGCGCGATGCGGGCCAGCTCGCCCGGCGTCAGCGCGGGCAGCTCGGCGCCCGGCGCGGCCGGCAGGTCGAGATCGAAATCGAGCTTCAATGCGCCGAACTGCGCGCCGCCGAGCGGCGGCAGCGACGACGTCGCAAACGGGCCGCCGGCGCGGCCGGCGGGAGGCGCCGCGTCCAGATCCAGGTCCGGGTCCCAGTCGAACTCGTCGCCCTGGCCGGCCGGATGTTCCGGGGCCAGGTCCGGCGCGCCCATCGGCGGGTGCGAGGCGACTTGACCGTTAGTTGCGAATTTATCCGCGCCCGACTGTGCGGCCTGCGCGACCGGCTCGCCCGCCGCCGACAACGGCTCATCCGCCGTGCGCGGCGGCAACGGCATGTCGAGGCTGCTAAGCGCGCTGATCGCGTTCTGCATCAACGCCGCGTGCTGCGCTTCGGTTGCGGCCGGTGCGGCTGGTGCGGCTGGTGCTGCGGCCGGTGCCGCAGTCAGGGGCTCGGTCGAGGCTTCGGCCGGGATCGTGGTCGAGATATCGGCCGAGGTTTCAGTCGGAGTCTCGGCCAGAGTCTCGGTCGGCGCCTTGGCCAAGGTGTCAGCCGGGGTGTCGGCCGGGGTGTCGGTCGAGGCTTCGGTCGAGGCTTCGGTCGAGGCTTCGGTCGAGGCTTCGGTCGAGATCTTGGTCGACGTCTCGACCGGGATCTCAGTCGGGGTCTCGGTCAGGGCTTCGATCGGCGCCTTGGTCGACGTCTCGCCCGAAGCTTTGGCCACGGCTTCAGCCTGAGCTTCAGCCCGCGCCTCGACCGGCGTTTCGATCGACATCCCTGCCTGCGTATCACCCGGCTTTCCGGTTGCCGCTTCCTCGGTCGACTCGGCTTCGAGCTGCACCGGAGCCGCCCCCATCGCGCGCGACGCTGCGGCGTGAACGGGCGGCAATTCCGGCTGCGCGTCATGCGGCTTCGTCACTTCCGGCGTCCGCGCCGTATCCGCATCGTGCGTCTCGACCGTCTCCGCCGCCGCGGCAGTCGCCGCAGCAAGGTTCATGTCGGAAGCCGCGTCGCGTGCGACCGGCATTTCGGGCCGGATCGGCAGATCCTGCTCGACGGACGGCGCCGCCTCGGTTTCAGCCGCCGCGTCACCGCCCGCCGCCCCTGCGGCGGCCGTCGTACCCGTATCGTCCGTGCGCCGGCCATTCCGGCGCCTGCGCCATGCAAAACCGGCCGCAAGCGCGATCACGGCCGCGCCGGCGACCGCGACCGGACGCCAGTCCATCTGCCCGGCACTGCGTGCAGGCGCGACCGTCTGCGCGGGCGCCGGCGCCGGCTGCACCGCGCTGGCCGCCACGCCGGATGCGGCTTCGCCCGGCGTCGGCGCGACGGCGGACGCACCCGCGTCGCTCCCGGCCGGACGCGGCGCGACGGGCGTCGGCGCGACGTCGTTCTTCGCGGCCGGCTTGCCGATGCCGTGCGCCTGCAACTCCATCAGCACGCGGTTCTTCAGCGCCAGCAGTTGCTGCAGGCTCGAAGGCCGCGGCTGCGACGCACCCGCGACGGGGGCCGCGGTCGCCGGTTCGTGTGCGCCCGGGACCGGGCTGCCCGCCGCGGGCGCGATCGCGGCCTCGCTCGCGGACGACGGCCCCGACTGGATCGCGCCGCTCCACACGTGCGGACCGCTTGCCCCGCCGACGGACGCCGCCGGCTGCCCGCTTTCGACAACCGACGCGCCATGCGCGGCCGACGCGCCGACCGGCGCCATCGCACCGGCGACCTGTGCAACGCTCGCCCCGCTCACCGGCGCCGCATGCGCGGCCGGCGCCACCGGCGCGGCTTGCACGGCCGACCCCGGGTGTGCGGCGGATGCGCCATGCTGCGCGCTCGCCGCACCGCCCGACGCGGCAGCGGGTGCGGCGGCGGCCGCCGTACCCGACGCGCCGGACGCCGCCACCGGCACGAGCGCCGCGCCCGTCGCGTCGAGCGCGGGCACGGCCAGCGTCGCGCCGACCCTCAGGCGACTCGCGTCGCGCTTCATGAACGCCTGCGGATTGGCGTCGAACAGCGCGCGGCCGGCGCGTGCAAGCACGACCGGATCGTGCGATTGCGTGACCGCTTTCGCGATGTCGTTCAGCGACTGGCCCGGCTGGACCGTCACGGTAAGCGGCGCGGCGCCGCCCGCGGCGGACGCCGGCTGCTCGCCGGCGCCGGCCGCCCAGGTCGATGCGGTTGCGCCGAGCGCCAGGATCGTCAGCGCACCACACACGGCGCGTGACAGACGGGACTGACGCGGAAACAAGGAAATTCGGGACATCGTTGGCTCTATCGCCGCGCGCGGGCGCGGTCTGGATTCGCGGTTGGAAGCGTCAATAAGGTTGCCGCAGAAATGCAAAAGCGTCGCGTGGAACGCGACGCTTTAGGCGGGTCTGTGCGTCGTAGCCGCATAGTTTACTTCACGCGATCGGGTTCGGGCCGAATTCGTCGCCCGCAGGTGCAACCCGCCGCATCCGGGCGGCGGCGCACCCGGCGCCCGGGCCGCGCTGTCGCCCTGGCAGGCGCCCTGCGACCAGCCCGCTCGATCGACCGATGCGCCACCCCGATCACCCGGCAGATCCGCGCGTATTCGCTCAACAATTCACGCCGCCTGCCGTTAATGAATTAACGGAAGACAATCATAAGAAACCCGTCACCCCGCCAATCCCGTTCAAATCAATTTCAATTGATCGATAAGAAGGCAATTCCCCTCTCTTATCGTCGAATTGCTCCGCTTCGCCCCCAAAGCCCCGCCCCACAAGGATTTCAGCCTGTCAGGCCGATCCATTTCTCATACAAAAGTAATCATTTCTTTATAAATTCAATTACATTACACAAAATTACACAGATCGAATAATCGCTGTCGTTACGATCGGCTTCAAACAAGAATCGGTGCAGCTCGACCACCGTGCTCGCACCCGCCGGACAGGCGGGAGCGCGGCGGCCGGGCAGACGCCGGCGGGTGCCAGGGAGGCATCGCGCAGTCGCACGACTGCGTTCACTCACCAGCTCGTTACGGGGATCGAACATGGGCTATCAGCAAGGCTTGAGCGGGTTGGCCGGCGCGTCGAACAATCTCGACGTGATCGGCAACAACATCGCGAACGCGAACACGACCGGCTTCAAGCAAGGTCGCGCGAACTTTTCCGACATGTACGCGAACTCGGTCGCGACGTCGGTCAACACGCAGATCGGCATTGGCACGCAACTCGCATCGGTGCAGCAGCAGTTCGGCCAGGGCACGATCAACACGACCAACTCGTCGCTGGACGTCGCGATCAACGGCAACGGCTTCTTCCAGATGTCGAACAACGGCTCGATCACGTATTCGCGCGACGGCACGTTCCATCGCGACAAGAACGGCGCGATCGTCGACTCGCAGGGCCGCAACCTGATGGGTTACGCGGCCGACGCGAGCGGCACGATCAATACCGCGGCAACCGTGCCGCTGCAGGCGCCGACCAACAACATCGCGCCGTCGGCCTCGACCAAGATCACCGGCCAGTTCAACCTGAACTCGCAGGACAAGCTGCCGACCAAGACGCCGCTCAACCCGACCGACAACGCGACCTACAACTACAACTCGTCGATCCAGGTGTACGACTCGCTCGGCGGCGCGCAGCAGGTCAACATGTACTTCGTGAAGTCGACGGCCGGCACCTGGCAGGCCTACGCCGGCGTGCAGGGCCAGACGCCGACCAATCTCGGCACCGTCACGTTCGACACGTCGGGCCGGCTTGTGTCGTCGACGTCCGCCGCGACCGGCCAGCCGACGGCGAGCGTCGGCCAGTTCGCGTTCTCGATTCCCAACACGACGGGCGGCGCCAATCCGCAGAACCTGACGCTCGACCTGAGCGGCACGACGCAGTACGGCAGCAAGAGCGGCGTGACCAACCTCGCGCAGGACGGTTTCGCGAGCGGCACGCTGACGACCTTCACGATCGGCGCCGACGGCAAGCTGACCGGCAACTACTCGAACGGGAAAAGCGCACCGCTCGGCCTGATCGCGCTCGCGAACTTCAACAACCCGAACGGCCTCGTCAACATCGGCGGCAACCAGTACACGGAAACCGCCGCGTCGGGCGTGCCGCAGATCTCCGCGCCGGGCAGCACGAACCACGGCACGCTGCAAGGCAGCGCGCTGGAAAACTCGAACGTCAACCTGACGACCGAACTCGTGAACCTGATCACCGCGCAGCGCAATTACCAGGCGAATGCGCAGACGATCAAGACCCAGCAGACCGTCGACCAGACGCTGCTGAACATGCGCTGACCCGCGCATGAAAAACGCGCCGCGCCGGCCTCGACATCATCGAGGCCGGCGCGGCGCGCTGTGCGGTGCAATCCGGCCCGCGGGCCGGACAGGCGGGCTTACTTGTCGAGCAGGATACGCAGCATGCGGCGCAGCGGCTCGGCCGCGCCCCACAACAGCTGATCGCCGACCGTGAACGCCGACAGGTATTCGCCGCCCATCGCGAGCTTGCGCAGGCGGCCGACCGGCACCGTCAGCGTGCCCGTCACGTTCGCCGGCGACAGGTCGCGCATCGACGCTTCACGCTCGTTCGGCACGACCTTCACCCAGTCGTTCGCCGATGCGAGGATGCCGTTGATCTCGTCGAGCGGCACGTCCTTATTCAGCTTGATCGTCAGCGCCTGCGAATGGCAGCGCATTGCGCCGATCCGCACGCACAGGCCGTCGACCGGGATCGAACCCGGCTCGCCCATGGCCGGCTTGCCGAGGATCTTGTTGGTTTCCGCACCGCCCTTCCACTCTTCCTTCGACATCCCGTTGCCGAGATCCTTGTCGATCCACGGGATCAGCGAGCCGGCGAGCGGCACGCCGAAGTTGCTGGTCGGCATCGCGTCGCTGTTCATCGCGGCCAGCACGCGGCGGTCGATGTCGAGGATCGCGGAAGCCGGATCGGCGAGTTGCTCCTTCACCGCGCCGTTCAGCGTGCCCATCTGCGCCAGCAGTTCGCGCATGTTCTGCGCGCCCGCGCCCGATGCGGCCTGGTAGGTCATCGCCGTCATCCAGTCGACGAGGTTCTCGCGGAACAGGCCGCCGAGTGCCATCAGCATCAGGCTGACCGTGCAGTTGCCGCCGATGAAGTTCTTCGTGCCCTTGACGAGCGCGTCCTTGATCACGTCGAGGTTGACCGGATCGAGGATGATCACCGCGTCGTCCTTCATCCGCAGCGACGACGCCGCATCGATCCAGTAGCCGTTCCAGCCGGCCGCGCGCAGCTTCGGGAACACGTCGTTCGTGTAGTCGCCGCCCTGGCACGTGATGATCACGTCGCACTTCTTCAGCTCGTCGACGTCGGTCGCATCCTTGAGCGTGGTCTCGTTTTTCGCGAACGACGGCGCTTTGCCGCCCGTGTTGCTGGTGCTGAAAAACACCGGTTCGATCAGGTCGAAATCGCCTTCTTCCTGCATGCGCTGCATCAGGACGCTGCCGACCATGCCGCGCCAACCTACGAGACCTACGTTCATGACTTACCCTTTGATGGAGCTTCCCCGCCATTTCCGTCCCCGGTGTGACCGCGCGGGGAAAAAGGCGGGCACGACGGACGATCAGCGTTTAATGACCGTTTTCGTGGTAATGGTTTTCGTGATGACGATGGCGCGCGCACCCGCACGGGCAGTATTGCCGTGGAGTTTCAAGACCGGGGAGATCAGGGAAATCAGCGCCATCGTTCGAGTCTACACAAAGCCGGTTGCCCGCACAACGGCCAACCGCACGCGAACCGGCCGATTTTACGGCCCGTTCGCGCCCTTTCTACATGATTGCGTTACAGCGCCGCGACCACCGCGTCGCCCATCGCCACCGTGCCGACCTGCTTGCCGCCCGGCGTCGCGATATCGCCCGTCCGGTAGCCCTGTTCGAGCACCGTTTTCACCGCGCGCTCGATGCGATCGGCCTGCTCCGCGCGATTCAGCGAGTAGCGCAGCATCATCGCGGCCGACAGGATTGTCGCGAGCGGGTTCGCGATGCCCTTGCCCGCGATGTCCGGCGCGGAACCGTGCGACGGCTCGTACAGGCCCTTGTTGTTCTTGTCGAGCGACGCCGACGGCAGCATGCCGATCGAGCCCGTCAGCATCGACGCCTCGTCCGACAGGATGTCGCCGAACATGTTGCCGGTGACGATCACGTCGAACTGCTTCGGCGCCTTCGCGAGCTGCATCGCCGCGTTGTCGACGTACATGTGCGACAGCTCGACGTCCGCGTATTCCTTCGACACGTCGATCATCACGTCGCGCCAGAACTGCGAGGTCTCGAGCACGTTCGCCTTGTCGACCGACAGCAGCTTCTTCGCGCGCTTGCGGGCGGCCTGGAACGCGACGTGCGCGATGCGGCGCACTTCCGGTTCCGAGTAGCGCATCGTGTCGAAGCCTTCGCGTTCGCCGGCGAACGGACCGTCCGGCGCCGCGCGCACGCCGCGCGGCTGGCCGAAGTACACGTCGCCGTTCAGTTCGCGCACGATCAGGATGTCGAGGCCCGACACGAGTTCCGGCTTCAGCGGCGATGCATCGACGAGCTGCGGATAGCACAGCGCCGGGCGGAAGTTCGCGAACAGCTCGAGATGCTTGCGCAGCCCGAGGATTGCCTGCTCGGGGCGCAGCGCGCGCTCGAGCGAGTCGTATTTCCAGTCGCCGACGGCGCCGAACAGGATCGCGTCGGCCTCACGGGCGAGCGCAAGCGTCGCGTCCGGCAGCGGATGGCCGCTCGCCGCGTAGCCGGCGCCGCCGACCGGCGCCTGTTCGAGTTCGAACTTCTCGTCGAGTGCGTTCAGCACCTTCAACGCTTCGTTGACGATTTCCGGACCGATGCCGTCGCCGGGCAGCACTGCAATCTTCATGCGTTTTTCCTGACTGGGTAGGTTATGGAGGCAGGCCGGCGAACGCGCCGCAGGCGCGCCCGCCCGAAAGGCGCGATCAGCCGACCAGCTTGTGGTTGAGCCACGGCTGCTTCACGAGGCGTTCCGCCTCGAACTGGCGGATCTTGTCCGCGTGGCGCAGCGTGAGGCCGATGTCGTCGAAGCCGTTCAGCAGGCAGTACTTGCGGAACGCGGTGACCTCGAACGGATACTCGCGGCCGTCGCCCGTCCGCACCACCTGCGCGTCGAGATCGACCGTGAGCTGGTAGCCGTTGAACGCGTACGTGTCGTTGAACAGGTGATCGACCTGCTGTTCGGTCAATACGATCGGCAGCAGGCCGTTCTTGAAGCAGTTGTTGAAGAAGATGTCCGCGAAGCTCGGCGCGATGATCGCGCGGAAGCCGTACTGCTGCAGCGCCCACGGCGCGTGCTCGCGCGAGCTGCCGCAGCCGAAGTTCTTGCGCGCGATCAGCACCGACGCGCCCTGGTAGCGCGGCTGGTTCAGCACGAAATCGGGATTCAGCGGCCGCTTCGAGTTGTCCTGGCCCGGCTCGCCGTGATCGAGGTAACGCCATTCGTCGAACGCGTTCGGACCGAAGCCCGTGCGCTTGATCGACTTCAGGAACTGCTTCGGGATGATCGCGTCGGTGTCGACGTTCTCGCGATCGAGCGGCGCCACGACGCCGGTATGCACTGTAAATTTTTCCATGATCCGTCAATCCGGTTGAAGGGCCGGCGTTCCGCCGGCGCACATCGACAAATTCTCGGTGGAGGTCACTCCGCGGCGCGCTTCAGGGCGCTGCCGGCGGCGTTGACGTCCTCCCCGAAGCCTCGGACGGTATTGCATCCCGCGAGGCCGAAACCCAGCCCCGCCAGCGCCAGCGCGGCAACCAGCCGCGCGATGACCTTCGATGCCGTCACGCGTTACCCCAGCTGGCGAATGTCGACGAAGTGGCCTTCGATGGCCGCCGCCGCCGCCATCGCGGGGCTCACGAGGTGCGTGCGACCGCCCGCGCCCTGCCGCCCTTCGAAGTTGCGGTTCGACGTCGACGCGCAGCGCTCGCCCGGATCGAGCCGGTCGGCGTTCATCGCGAGACACATCGAGCAGCCCGGCTCGCGCCATTCGAAACCGGCGTCCGTGAACACCTTGTCGAGCCCTTCGCGCTCGGCCTGCGCCTTCACGAGGCCCGAGCCCGGCACGACCATCGCGAGCCGCACGTTCGACGCGACGCGGCGATTCAGCTTCCGCACGACGTACGCGGCCGCGCGGATGTCCTCGATCCGCGCATTCGTGCACGAGCCGATGAAGATCTTGTCGACCTTGATCGACTCGATCGGCGTGTTCGGCTCGAGCGCCATGTAGGCCAGCGCGCGCTCCATCGCGTCGCGCTTGACCGGATCCTTCTCGCGCTCGGGGTCGGGCACGCGACCGTCGATCGACGTGACCATTTCCGGCGACGTGCCCCACGTGACCTGCGGGACGATCTCGGCCGCGTTCAGCTCGACCACGCGGTCGAACTGCGCGCCTTCGTCCGATTTGAACTGGCGCCAGTATTCGACGGCCTGATCCCATTCCGCGCCGGTCGGCACGAACGGACGGCCCTTCAGGTAATCGATCGTCGTATCGTCGACGGCGACCATGCCCGCGCGCGCGCCGGCCTCGATCGCCATGTTGCAGACGGTCATGCGGCCTTCCATCGTCAGCGCGCGGATCGTCGAGCCGCCGAATTCGATCGCGTAGCCCGTGCCGCCGGCCGTGCCGATCCTGCCGATGATCGCGAGCACGATGTCCTTCGCGGTGCAGCCGCGCGGCAATGCGCCCTCGACCTTCACGAGCATGTTCTTGCTCTTTTTCTGCAGCAGCGTCTGCGTCGCGAGCACGTGCTCGACTTCCGACGTGCCGATGCCGTGCGCGAGCGCGCCGAACGCGCCGTGCGTCGACGTATGCGAATCGCCGCACACGATCGTCATGCCCGGCAGCGTCGCGCCCTGCTCCGGCCCGATGATGTGGACGATGCCCTGGCGCACGTCGTTCATCTTGAACTGCGTGATGCCGAACGCGTCGCAGTTCGCGTCGAGCGTGTCGACCTGCAGCTTCGAGACGGGATCGGCGATGCCGTGGGTGCGATCGGTGGTCGGCACGTTGTGGTCCGACACGGCCAGGTTCGCGCTGATGCGCCACACCGGACGCTGCGCCATCTTCAGCCCTTCGAACGCCTGCGGGCTCGTGACTTCATGCAGCAGCTGACGGTCGATGTAAAGCAGGGTCGTGCCGTCTTCCTCGGTGTGGACCACGTGGGTGTTCCACAGTTTGTCGTAGAGAGTCTGTGCCATGGGTATGCGGGGTCGTTGTGACTACAAGCCTTGCGGATGCGGTCGATTATGCCACGCAGAACGCGTCTCGGCGCAGGCCGGACGCGAAAAAACCCATTAAAAACAGTGGTTTGGCTGGTAGTGTCAATACCTGTATCGGCATTACCCGGCAATCGGCGCGCGCGCTGCACGAATCGCGCGCACCGACGCCCGCGGCGTCAACCGTCCGGATATTCGCGATTGATCAGGTCGAGCCGCAGCATCCCGAGCTGCACGCCCGCATTGCTCAGCAGGTAGAGGTCGCGCCGCCGCATGGCCGGCATCTGCGCGGACGTGTCGTACAGCGCCGGCAGCGCGAGACCGGCCGGCACCGCGGCCTGCATCCCCGCCGCAATCGACACGCGCACCGCGAGCGACGCCTGGTCCGGATGCGTGACGACGCCGACCGCACCGAGCGCCGCGGCCGAGCCGGCCTGCCTGACGATCGCGGCGGCGACGCCGTCGGGAGTCGGTATCGGGCTGCCGGCGGCCACGGCCGGCGTCGCAACGGAGGTCACGCCGGACGTCAGCCCGTACTTCGACGCGAGCACGCTCGCCACTTCCTGCTGGGCGAAGATCGGCGCCGCGACCGTCTGCCGGAGCCGGTACACGGCGTCGGCAATCGCCTCGTTCACGGGGCCCGGGACGGACGCGCCCGCGCGACTGCCGAAGCCGAACGCGGCAATCGTGCGGATGGCGGCCGCGGCGACGGTGGGCGGCGTCCACGCGAAAAACGTGTCGAGCAGGTAGCCGGTTTCGGCGGCGGCGGTCGCGCCGTCGTTCAGTTCGTTCGTCAGCTTGCCGAGCATCTGGCGCCGCAGCTCGGCATCGGAGGCCGGTGCGTCGCTCGCGAAACCGGGCGTGACGGCCGTGCACGACACGGCGAAGACGGAAGTGGATGCCAGGAAATGGCGACGGTTCGTCATGGTCATGAAATTCGAATGGGAAGCGGAAGGCGTCAGCCCTTCGGGAACGCCTGCATCGTCGCGGTCATCGCGCGCGCCAGCATCTGCGCATACATGTCGTGCACGAGGTAGAGGCTGCGGTTGCGCGTCCACGGCTGGCCCGATTGCGGGTCGTACGTCGTCGGCAGCGACACCTCGGCGACGGCCGCCGCCTTCATGCCTGCCTGCTGCGACGTCTGGATGCATCGTTTCGCGTGATCGCGATGGCCGACCACCGCGACGGCGCCCATCGCGGCGGCGCCTCCCGCGCGCGACACGGCCACGGCCGCGACGCCGGCGGTGCTCAGGTACACGATCGAGCCGTCGCTCGCGATCACCGGTTCGACCGACGACAGCACGTCGGCGCCCATCCCGTATTTCGACACGAGAAAACGCGCGATTTCCCATTGCGCGTAGACCTTGACCGGCTTCAACTGGCGAATGCGGTACACGGCGTCCGCGAGCGCTTCGTTGACGGGCCCCGGATCGGGCAGCGCGGACTGGTTGCCGCCCGTGCTCGACGTGTTGCCGCTCGCCGCGTTCGGGCGATTGCCGAAGCTGTACGCGACGATCGCGCCGATCTGCGCGGCCGGCACGGTCGGCAGGTCCCACGTGAAGCCGACATCGGTCATCGCCGGCACGATCGCGCCGGCCGTCGCCGCGTCGCCGAGCTGTGCGGTCAGCTTCGCGGCCATCTGCGCGGCGAGCGCGCCGTCGGCGATCGGCGCCGACGCGATATCGTCGCCGCCGCATGCGCTCAACAACGGCGCAGCGGCAACGGCCGGCGCGGCGGCAAGGAATTTTCTGCGTGAAGATGCCGACGGAATCAGACTCATGAGAATGACGAAATGATGCGATCGACGCCGACCGTACATGGCGGCGCTGCTCATCGCGGGTTCACGGGAATGGCAATCGGACGACGGGCGGCCGGGTCGGCGCATGGCACGGATCGCGGCGCATCCGTCGATTGATGAGGCGCGATCGTAGTGGGCGTTTATTAAATTGCGGTGAACCCGCCGGTCGAATGCGCGCGGGCGTCACGCCGTTTCACCCGTGGGCACGCGCGTTTCACCGGCGGCGAGAGCGTGCCTTCGCCGTTTCATCGGTGGCGGGCCATGCGACGCGCGCGCATCGTCGCGTCGCAGGCATCGCGTTCCGGATTTCGCGCTACGATGGCGCCATCCGCCTGCCCACGTTCCAACGTTCCAACGGTCCGGACCCGGAGCCCGCCACGATGAAGCTCGGCCTGAACGCATCGCTCGCACGCCTCGACCAGGAAGGCGCGCTGTTCACGACACTGTTCCGCCACGGCACGCTCGACGTCGAGCTGTACCGGCCGCGCGGCGAGGACCGGCAGGCGCCGCATGCGCGCGACGAGATCTACGTGATCGCGACCGGCACGTCGCGCTTCGTCGTCGACGGACGCGAATGCGGCGTCGCGGCCGGCGACGTGCTGTTCGTTCCCGCACGCGCCGAGCATCGTTTCGTCGGGTTCTCCGACGACTTCTCGACATGGGTGTTCTTTTACGGCCCCGACGGCGGCGAGCGCGACGCCTGACGCGCGCCGTGCCGCGCCCGCGCCGCCGGCGTGTTCGCAGCGAGCGGCGCATGGCGGCATGGTCGACTCGATCCCGGCAGCATCCGGTTCAACGAACAGGAGCAACGCATGCGATATGCACTCTATTACTGGCCCGACATTCAGGGCCGCGGCGAGTATGTCCGGCTCGCGCTGGAAGCGGCCGAAGCCGACTACGTCGACGTCGCGCGTGAATCAGGGCGCGGCATGGGCGTGCCGGCGATGATGCGCATGATGGACAGCACGCAAGCGCACTGCGTGCCGTTCGCGCCGCCGTTCCTGAAGGCCGGCGATCTCGTGATCGGGCAAACGGCGAACATCCTGCTGTTTCTCGGCCCGCGGCTCGGGCTCGCGCCCGACGACGAAGCCGGCCGGCTCTGGGTGCATCAGCTCCAGTTGACCGTCGCCGATTTCGTCACCGAGATCCACGACACGCATCATCCGATCGCGAGCGGCCTGTACTACGAGGACCAGAAGGCGGAAGCGGCCGAACGCGCGGCCGATTTCCTGGCGAACCGGCTGCCGAAATTCCTCGGCTACTTCGCGCGCGTGCTCGAACGGAATCCGCACCGCAGCGGCTACATCGCGGGCCGTGCGCTCAGCCATGCGGACCTGTCGATATTCCAGCTGATCGAGGGCCTGCGCTATGCGTTTCCGAAAGCGATGAAGCGCGCGGAACGGAAAGTCCCGGCGCTCGTCGCGCTGCACGACCGCGTCGCGCAACATCCGCCCGTCGCGCGCTATCTCGCGTCGGAACGCCGCATTCCGTTCAACGACATGGGCATCTTCCGGCACTATCCCGAACTCGACCGGTAGCAGCCGGCCGCATCGATCGCCGCTTCAATCCCCGTAGCGATAGCGGTTGCGCATCGCGTCGAGCGGATTGCCGTCGGCCAGCGTGCCGCCGAGGCTGCGGATCACCGCGCTGGCCGCGTTGATCGCGGTCTGCACCGCGCCCTCGATCCAGCCGCCGGTAAACGAACAGCAGCAGCCGGCCAGGTAGATCCCGCGGTCCGTCGACGGTTCGCCCGCCGTCTGGAACTGATAGAACAGCGCCTGCGAATGGATGTCCTCGCCCGGATAGTTCAGCTTGAACGCACCCAGCGCGTAGCGGTCCGACAGCCAGTCGTGGCTCGTGACGTTGCGCGCGTAGTCGTCGTCGAGCGGGCGCAGGTGCGCGGCGAACGCGGGCGACACGACCCCGATCTCGGCGGCGAGCCGCTTGAACCGCTCGATCTTGTCGGTCAGCGACAGGATCTTGTGCGAGTCGTCCTCCCACGTGTAGCTGATCAGCACGACGCCGTGCGCGTCGGGATCGTCCGGCGCATAGTCGAGGCAGTAGATGCCGCGCGCCAGCGTGTCGGTCTGGATGTTGTGCGGCAGCCCGTGCTTGAGCCAGAACTTGTCGCGAGTCAGTACGAACAGCTTCGACGAGCTGACCAGGTGCGTCTCGTTGATCGCGCGGACCACGTCCGGGGCGAACAGGTTCGCGATGCCCGTGATGCCCATGCCGACCTGCATCGCGCGCGTCGTCGTCGCGACGATCACGCGGTCGAACGTTTGCGTCGATCCGTCGTCGAGCGCGAGCGCGAACCTGCCGTCGGGCTGCTTCGTCACGCCGCGCACGGCCGCGTGAACGATGCAGTCGCGCACGTGCGCGCCGTCGGCGCCATCGTCGAGCAGGCCCTGCGCGAGCGCGAAGATGCCGGCCGGGATCAGCCGCTGGTCGACCTCGAGCTCGTTGACGACGATCCGCAGGATTTCGAGGAACGAGGCGCGATAGACGGGCTGGAAGCCGCCCGAGCCGATGCCGAGCGTGCCGAACAGGCGCAGGTCCTCGCTCTTGCGCCAGCGGATGCCGCCGGGCGGCGCCGTCCCCGTGAAGATCTTCACGATCGCCGAATAGAACGACTCGTCGCCGAAGCGGTCGATGTACTGCTGCCAGCCCTGCTGCGCCTCGTCGTAGCGATGCGCGCGCAGCCGTGCCGTCAGCTCGGCCGGCGCGGGCAACTGCGTGCCGTCGTCCAGCCGCACGCCGTCGCGAATGAACGCGCGCCAGCCGCGGTCGACGCGGTCGAACAGCTCGGGCGGCGCATCGCCCGCCGGCCAGCGATACGCATGGCCCTGGTAGTGGATCTCGGTGTCGACGATGCCCGGGTCGGGAAACGCCGAGGTGCTGTCGACGCCGAACCGGTCGAGATAGTGGTAAAGCGCGGCCTGCGACGGCGGAAAACGCATCGCGCCCATTTCGGCGAGCAGATGCGGATGGTCGGGATTGATCGACTGGGTCAGCAGGCGGCCGCCGACACGCGCGGGGTTCGCCTCGAACACGACGACCTGCGTCGCCCCCGCGCGCAGCAGTTCGCACGCCGCGACGAGGCCGCTGACGCCAGCACCGACGATCGCGATCCGTGCGCCGCGCGCGCCTTCGGCCGGCAGCGTGCCGAGATGGCCGCCGGTGCAGGACAGGAAAGCGCCGTAGTCGTACAGCGTGTCGATGTACGGGAGCGTATGCGGCAGGCGTTCGGGGGCGTTCATGGAATCGTGTTCAAGGGTGGAAGCCGGATGCGCGAGCCTGCGCTCACATCGGCAGATGGATGCTGCCGAGCGGCGCGTCGGCATTGACGAGATCGATCCGCTTCACGCGGATGCGCAACGCGTCGTCGTGCACCGAGAGTTCGTGCGTGTACCAGCCGGCGAACAGCGTCTGCTCGTCGTACCGCGTTTCGAGGTAGTGGAACGTCGTGCGCAACACGTACACGCCACGCTCGTGGTCGGCACGCTCGACGTGCGGCTGCTGGAGCAGATGATGGCCGCGGCTCGCCGGCTGCTGCGAGAATGTGCGGCGACCGCCCAGGCGCTCGATGCGGATGCGCAGCAGCAGCCGGTCCTCGTCCATCAGCGCGCCGTGCAGCCCCGTATCGGGCTGGTCCGGCGACAGCGGCATCCAGTAGCGTGCATCGTCCGCGTACAGCGCAAGCCAGTCGTCGTAGCGACGCTCGTCGAGCAGGCGCGCCTCGCGATAGACGAACGCGACGAGCTCATCGGGCGTGATCGTGCGCATCGGCGCCCCCCTTCGTCGATACGGGTGCGATGTAGCGCAGCCACGCGCGGAACTGGTTGCGGATCTGCAGCTCGCTGGTGCCGTTCGTCTCCGACGTCGGCTGCGCGGCCTCCTGCGGATCGAACAGGCGCCCCACGTGCACCCAGTCGCGCGACCGGGTCGCCAGGCCGCGCTGCGCGCGTTCGTACATCTCGAGATCGTCGTGCGCGACGATCGACGTCGGCGCGTTGATCAGCCGGTTGTACGCAAGCGTGCGCTCGAACAGCGAATCGGGCGCGCCGACCAGGCGGAACGACCACGACTCGACCAGCGTGCGGTCGGCCGCGAGCGGCTTGAACACGCGCAGGATCTGGATCGGCCCCTTCACCATCGCGTTCGGAAACAGCACCGTGTTGTGGCGCACCTCGCCGAGGATGCGCGCCGCGCGCGCTTCGCCGTAGGACGCCACCATCTTCTCGTGATACCCCGGAATCGGCGTGTAGCGCGCGTGGATCGAATCCGCCGTGCCGGTATGGCCGTGCCCGTTGGGCCACACGCGCAGCCCCATCCGCTCGAAGAACGCGTGCGGCTGGATGAACGGTTCCAGCAGCTCGACCGCCATCGGCTTCGCGCCGGCCGCACCGTCGCGCTCCCATACGCGCACGGCGGTGCCGGCCGACGACTCATGCGCGACCATCGGATGGCAGGTGTCCGTCTGGTTCTCGACCAGCATCTTCCAGTTGCACGCATGCACGTACCGGAACACGCCTCCCGCGACCTCGACGCGCCCTTCCGGCGAACGGTCGACCAGGTTGTCGAGCGACGACAGCGCATCGCCGAAATAGTCGTGGAAGCCGATCCCCTCCGCATTCAGCCGGCAGAACACGAAGCCGCGATGATCGTGGACCGCGCCGACCGCCTGCATGCCCTTGCCCGCCTCGCACGATTCGAAGCCGGTGTCCTCGTAGCCGCGCCGCAGCGGGATCGCATGGAGGCTGCCGTCGGTCCGGTACGACCATGCGTGGTACGGGCAGCGGAAGAACGTGCCGGTGTTGCCGCACGCGTCGGTCACGAGCTGCGTGCCCTTGTGCGAACACCGGTTGTGCAGCACGCGCACCGAGCCGTCGACGTGTCGCACCATCACGACCGGCTCGGCGCCGATCGTCGTGGTCACGTAGTCGCCCGTTTCCGGAATCTGGCTGACGTGGCCGACGTACACCCACGTATTCGCGAACAGATGACGCATCTCCAGTTCGAAAATACGCGGCGACAGGTAGAGATCCTTGTGGACCTCGGCATCGCGCACGAGCGCCGCCACGGCGTCGGTGAACGCGTGCGCGGTCATGCGTGCCTCCGGCCGCCGGCACGCTGCCGCCGTGCGCCGTCGCGGCGCGCCGATTCGATTGTTTTTATGGTCATCTCTCAGGTTTCTAGTCGTAGGTACCGCTCGGGCAGCATGCGCCGGCCGCCGGGCACGGGGCGGCAGGCGCGGCGGCGACGGTCAGCCCGTCACCGGTGTTTCGTGCAGGCGCAGCCAGCCGATGCGACCGCCCCCGTCGCGTTCGAACACGACGGTCGAACGGCGCACGGTGCGCCGCCCCTCGCCGTCGACCTGCGTCTCGCGATAGGCGATCGTCGCGCCGTCCTGCCACGCGCTCACTTCGTGCAACTCGTCGATCGCGATGCGCAGCCCGGGGCGTACGCCAAAGCCGCGCGAGAACAGGACGTCGACGTCCGCGAAGTCCAGCGCATGGCCCTGCAGCGAAATCATCGAGAAATGCCGCGAGAAACGCGCGAGCAACGATGCGAGCCCGTTGCGGGCGGCGCGGCCCGACAGCCATTGCTCGATGGCGACATGCGCGTCGACCACTTCCTGGAAAAACGGGTTTGACGATTCCATCTCGACACTCATGAACGTTGGGAAAGCGGTCGCCCGGCAGGCGCACGGTGCAGGGCGAGACGCGCGACGAACGGCAGCGGCAGCAGCGTCAGCAGCGCGGCCAGGCCGAAGCACTGCCGGTACGCCAGGCGCGCATCGTCGCCGTGCATCGACAGCAGGAAATTCAGCGCGCTGCCCAGCACCGCGACGCCCAGGCAGAAGCTCAACTGCCGGTTGATGTTCCAGAGGGCGCTCGCGTCGGCCATCCGCGCGGCGGGCACATCCAGAAACGCGGCGCTCTGCGAGGTGCTGGTGCACATGCTGGCGCCGAGCCCCATCGCGACGAAGGCGAGCACGCGCCCGGCCTCGACGTCCGCCAGCGGCGTCGCGAGCAGCACGATGCCGATCGCGTCGATCGCGATCCCCGCGACGAACAGCGGTTTCGCGCCCCACCTCGGAAAGCAGCGCCGCGTCGTCGCGATCGCGACGAACGACGCGATCGCCCACGGCACCATCAGCGCGCCGGTATGCGTCGCGCTCAGCCCGAGCGCATTCTGCAGATACAGCGCCGCAACCAGGTTCACGCCGGTGAACACGCCCGGCACGCACAGATACACGATCAGGCCGATCCGCAGCAGCGGCTGCGCGACCAGCCGCAGGTCGAGCAGCGGCGCCGCCGCGCGGCGCGCATGCACGACGTAGGCGCCGCCGGCGGCGAGCGCGATCGCGAGCGGCGCGATCGCCAGGCGCCCCGCCCCCGGCTGGCCCGCGAACGTCAGGCCGAGCAGCAGCGCCACCAGGGCCGCGGCGCTCAGTGCGAGGCCGCGCGCATCGAGCGCCGGCGGCCGTTCGCTCGCCCGGTCGGGCGGCAGCCACGCGAACGCGAGCACGCAGGTCGCGGCGGCCAGCGGCAGCATGCCGAAGAAGATCGCGCGCCACGACGCACGGTCGACGATCGCGCCGCCGAGCGCCGGCGACAACGCGGGTACGAGCAGCGCCACCATCATCACGATCGACGTGAGGTGCGCGCGCGCCTCCGGCGGATACGCGCGATACGCCATCGTCTGCCCGACCGGGATCAGCAGCCCGCCGCCGAGCCCCTGGACCAGCCGGCACGCCAGCAGCACGCCGATCGACGCCGACAGGCCGACGCCGACGCTGCCGAGCGCGAACAGCAGCAGCGACGCGACCAGCAGCCGGCGCTCGCCGAAACGCCGCGCCAGCCACGTGCCGAGCGGAATCACGACGGTCAGCCCGAGCACGTACATGTTGCCGATCCACGCCAGTTGCGCGACCGACGCGTGCAGTTCGCGCTGGATCGTCGGATAGGCGGCGTTGATGACGAACATGTTGGCGAGATCGATCGCGAACCCGAGCAGGTAAACGGCGGCGATTTTCGAGCGATCGGTCATGTCGGAGCGGCGAAATGCAAACGAAACGCCGCAGTGTAAGGTTCGCCGCGCGCGTCGATAAGACCGCCCAACCGTCCACACTGGTCGAAAAATTTTGACAATCAGGGCAACATGTCGGTTTTCCGCCAAGCCGCCGCCCCGCCATGGTGAGTCTCGATCGTTTCGCCGTCTTCCGCGCCGTCGTGGAGGCGGGTTCCTTTACCGCCGCCGCCGCCCAGTTGAACCAGGCCCGGGCCGCGGTCAGCTTCAACATCAAGCAGCTGGAAACCGAGCTCGGCGTCACGCTGCTCACGCGCACGACGCGGCGGGTCGAGCTGACCGACGCGGGCGAGCGCTTCTATGCGCGCTGCCTGCGCGTGCTGGAGGAGGCGGAGAGCGCGATCGACGATGCCCGCAGCGAGCATGGCGGAATGCATGGCGTGCTGCGCGTGACGTCCACCGTCGAGTACGGGACGATGGTCGTCGCGCCGGCGCTGCACGTGTTCATGCACCGCCATCCGGCGCTGCGCGTGCGGCTCGAAACCCATGCGTCGCAGGTCGACCTGGTGCGCGAGCGCGTCGACGTCGCCATCCGGCTCGGGCGCCTCGAGCAGTTCCAGGACCTGCCGTATCGCGGCGCCTGCCTCGCGACCTATGAAGTGCGGCCCGTGATCGCGCCCTCGCTGCTCGCCGCCGCCGGCCTGTCGCGCATCGATTCGCCCGAGATGCTGGCGCGCCTGCCGCATCTCGGCCATACGCGGCTCGAACGGATCGCCACCTGGACGCTCTCGGATCACGACGGCAATCCGCACGCGTTCCAGCCCGGCGCCAAGCCGCGCGTCGTCGTCGACAACGCGTCGGTGCTGCGCGTGCTCGCGCGGCAAGGCAGCGGCGTTGCACTGCTGCCCGAATGGCTGGTGCGCGACGACCTCGCGAGCGGTGCGCTGGTCGACGCGCTCCCCGACTACCGGTTTCCGCCGCAGGCCGTGTACGCGCTCTACCCGTCGACCCCGCACGTGCCGCAGAAGGTGCGCGCGTGGGTCGACTTCATGAAGGCCTACCTGGCCTGAACGCGGCGGCTCAGGCGTGCGCCGCGCGGTCCCGCAGCCGCGCGTCGAGGCGGCCGGCGATCGCCAGCAGGCGGCGGTCGCTGCCCCACGGCCCTTCCAGCATGAGTCCGACCGGCAAGCCCGTCTGCGCGGAATGCCCGGCCGGGATCGACACGGACGGCACGCCGGCGAGGGTCGCCGGCGAGGTCTGGCGCATGATCCGCGCGAACAGCGCGCCGCCCTGCTCGGGCGTCATCGCGGCCGTGTCGTCGAGCGACGGCGGCTCGCCCGGCACCGTCGGCATCGCGATGCAGTCGACCGGCCTGCCGAACGCGTCGTCGTACCAGTGCACGAGGCGCTGGCGGCACCCGATCGCTTCCGCATAGGCGCCGGCGCCGACCGGCGTCTGCGCGAACGACCGGAAGATGTCGCGCACGTCGTCGCTCGCGATCCGCTCGACGAACGTCTCGAACGGGATGCCGAGCCGCTCTGCCGCGAAACGGCGCCAGTACGCGTGCGCCTCGAACGCGGCGATCGGGAAGCCGCACGCCTCGTCCGCCTCGTGCAGCGGCATCGCCGGCAGCGGCACGAGCGTCGCGCCCGCGGCCGCGAACGACGCGAGCGCGCGTTCGATGCTCACCGCGACGCCCGGGTCGAGCGCATCGAAGTAAGGCGCACCGGGCACGCCGATACGCAACGCCGGCCATTCGGGCGCGACCGCCGTGCCGTGGTCGCGCGTCAGCACGGCGTCGAGCAGCAGCAGATCGTCGACGCCCCCGGCGATCGGCCCGACCGTATCGCGCGTGGGCGACAGCGACAGCACGCCGTGCGGCGAATAGCGCTGTGCGGACGGCCGCAGCCCGTACACACCGCAGAATGCCGCCGGGATGCGCACCGAGCCGCCCGTGTCGGTGCCGAGACCGAACGGGATCCCCGCCGCGACCGCCGCCGCCGTCCCGCCGCTCGACCCGCCGGCGATACGCCGCGGATCGTGCGGATTGCCGACCGCGCCGAAATGCCGGTTGCCGCTCGTAATGCCGAACGCAAGCTCGTGCATGTTCGCCTTGCCGAGCGGCACCGCGCCGGCTTCGAGCAGGCGTCGTACCGTCAGCGCATCCTCCGCCGCGCGATAGCCGTCGACCGCCGGGCTCGCGCCGAGCGTCGGCATCCCGACGGTATCGAGGTTGTCCTTGATCACGAACGGCACGCCGGCAAGCGGCAGCGCGTCGCCTTGCGCGACCCGCGCATCGATGCGCTCGGCCGTGCGGCGCGCGAGATCGGCGTCGACGTGCACCATCGCATTGAGCGGCGCAATCGCCGCGAGACGCGCGAGCGCTTCGTCGGCCACATCGACGGCACGCCGTCCGGCCGCGCGCACGGCATCGGCGATGTCGCGCACGCTGGCGCCGGAGACAGGTAACGGGGAGGAAACGCGGTTCGGCTGTGTTGTCATGTTGTGTGCTGGACGCGAAATCGTTCTGGAATGACGCGGCGTGCCGCAAGCCCTGGGCGACACGCCGCGCGAACCGCGATGGTATCGCGGCGGGCGGGCGGCCGTCACGCGGCCGGCCCGCGCGTCACGCGCCGCGCGACCGTCCGTCCTCACCCGCCGCGTCGGCCGAGCGCGCCAGCCACGGCCCGATCTCCATCTCCTCGTAACGCACGAGCCGGCTCTTGCGTGCGCGGCGGTACGTCCACCAGATCGCGACGAACAGCGGAATCCATATGTAGATCGACAGCACTTCCATCCAGTCGATGCGCGCCGCGAAAAACGCCTGGTAGTCCTGCCCGAGCGAGATCACGATGCAGATCGCGATCGCGAACAGCGGCCCGAACGGGAACCACTTCGCGCGATACGGCAACTGGTCGAGCCGGTAGCCCTGCTTCAGGAAGCCCTTGCGAAACCGGTAATGGCAGACCGCGATGCCGAGCCACGCGATGAAGCCCGTGATGCCGACCGTATTCAGCAGCCACAGGTAGATGCTCTGGTTGTTGGTCAGCGATGTGAGGAAGCACAGGCCGCCGACGGCCATCGTCGCATACAGCGCGTTGCGCGGCACGCCGCCCGGCGACAGCGTCGCGAACAGCGCCGGTGCGCGCCCTTCCGACGCGAGGGTGTGCAGCATCCGCGTCGCCGCATAGGTGCCGGAGTTGCCGGCCGACAGCACGGCCGTCAGGATCACGAGGTTCATCGCGCCCGCCGCGAGCGGGAATCCCGCGTGGCTGAACACCAGCGTGAACGGGCTCACGCCGATATCGGTCACGTCGCTCTTCAGCAGGTTCGGGTCGGTGTACGGCACCAGCAGGCCGATCACGAAAATCGCGAACACGTAGAACAGCATGATCCGCCAGAAGATCTGCTTCACCGCGCGCGGGATGGTCGTGCGCGGATGCTCCGATTCGCCGGCCGTGATCCCGACCAGCTCGGTGCCGAGAAACGAGAAGCCCGCGATCAGCGCGACGCTCATCATCGCCTGGACCCCGCCGACGAACGGCGCGTCGCCCGTCGTGAAGTTGCGCCAGCCGACCGGATGCCCGCTCCCGATCAGGCCCGCCGCGATCAGCAGCCCGGCCGCGATGAACGCGACGACGGTGACGACCTTGATCAGCGAGAACCAGTATTCCGATTCGCCGAAGCCGCGCACCGACAGCGTATTCAGCAGGAAGATCAGCACGAGAAAGCCCGCGCCCCACCACACGCCCGGCACCGCGGGAAACCAGTAGCGCATCACGATCTGCGCGGCGACCAGCTCGATCGCGATCGTCACGGCCCAGCTGTACCAGTAGGTCCAGCCGAGCGCGACACCGAAGCCCTCGTCGACGTACTTGTCGCCGTACACCGCGAACGAGCCCGACACCGGCATCAGCGCCGCCATCTCGCCGAGCCCCGTGACGACGAAGTAGACCATCATCCCGATCGCGAGATACGCGGCGATCGCGCCGCCCGGCCCCGCCTGCGCGACCGACGCGCCCGACGCGACGAACAGCCCCGTGCCGATCGAGCCGCCGATCGCGATCATCGCGATGTGGCGGCCCTGCAGCCGGCGCTTCAGCGTCGTCCCGGACGGCGCGGCCGTCTCTGCTGCCGCTTGCAAAGCATCCATAGTGTTCACCCTGACAGGATTGCGACCCGGTCGATTTGATTCGGAATGCAAATCGAACGGGCCGGTCATTCGCACTGCAGCCCGGCCTGCGCGGGCGCGAGCGCCCGGCGCGTCAGACGATGCTGCGCTTGATCGCCTGCAGCTCGGCCGTCGTCACGATCTTCTCGATGCGGAACCGCGGGCTTTCGAGCCATACGTTCGCGATCCGCCGGTACTCGTCGAGATCCTCGCACGCGAGCCGCACCAGGAAATCGAACGTGCCGCTGACGAGCCAGCAGTCGAGCACGGCCGGATTCGCCCGCATTTCCTCCTCGAACGGCGCCTGCGAACGCCCGTGATCGGCCAGCACGATCTGCGCGATCACGACGATCGGCTTGGTCGCGCGCGGCGCCTTGATCACCGCGCGGTAGCCTTCGATCACGCCGAGCGCCTCCAGCCGCTCCACGCGCGCCTGGCAAGGCCGCGGTGTGAGGTTCACAAGCTCCGACAGCTTCCGGTAGGAAATCCGCCCGTCGGTACGCAGGATGTCGAGGATCCGGAGATCGATCTTGTCGAACTGCATCTTCTTGTCGCTCATCCGCGTTCGCTCCGGTCGGGTAGTAGCTGATGCGCGGAACGTCTTCGGTTCCGCGCCGGGGCCACATTATCCGGCCGAAGCGGTCGCGCGCCAATCGGCTAGAACCGCAGCGACAGGCAGGTCAGGCCGCCGTCCATCTTGCGGAACTCGCTCGTGTCGATCACGTGCAGTGGCAGCCCGAGCGCCGCGATCGCGTCGTGCACGCGCGGATAGCCGGCCGGCGTGATCAGCGTGCCGTTCACGCGCAGCGTGTTGCCCGCGTATTCGTCGACGGCCGGGATCGCGATCCGGCGATAGCCGGCGAACGCCGGATGCCCGGCCAGCGCTTCGGTCACGAGCAGCGTGTCGTCGCCGAGCGCGTTGACGACCGACTTCAGATGCAGGCCGGCGCCGACCGGCACCGCGACCACCGAATAGCCGTGGCGCGACACCAGCGAGTCGAAGTCGGCGATCCCTTCGGCGTCGGTGCGGCCCGTCAGGCCGATGTAGAAGCGCTTGCCGACCAGCATCACGTCGCCGCCGTCGAGACGGCCGGCCTGCATCGGCAGCAGGTCGCGATGCGCGGCGAGCGCCGCTTCGATGTGTACCGTCTCGCCGCGCCGCGCTGGCGCACCGGGGCGCGTGATCACCGCGAATTCCGGCGTCACGACCGCGACGTCCTCGACGAAATGCGAATCGGGAAACGCATCCAGCGGCGGCAGTTCGGTCAGCGTGACGCCGAGCGTGCGCAATGCGTCGCAATAGGCGTGGAACTGCGTCAGCGTCCTGTCGTAATCGGGCGCGCCGAGCGCGGCGGTGGTCAGGCCCGCGCCGCAGGACGGCGCGGGACGGCGAACGATCGCTTGCGTGAATTGCATCGACTCCTCCATGGTCAGCGCCGCACCCGTGGGGCTCACGGGGCGGCTGCGTTGTGTCGAGACCATTATCGGAAGCCAATTTGCGCAATTCGCGTCGAATTCGGCTCCGCCGACAGCCGATTGCGTCGAATTGCGCGCGGCGGGCAGCGGATTCGGCAGGCGGCCGTCCACCGCATCGCGAACGGCTGCCGGCTGGCGCTGCGCGCCCGTCACGCGCCGGGCCCGAACCCCATCTGCGAACGGCCGAGCGCCGTGAGATCGTGG